>CAYHYZ010000006.1:0-14522 GCA_964360995.1 uncultured Candidatus Saccharibacteria bacterium | reverse complement strand
TTTGCGTTGGGCACCACCCGCCGCGGGGGTATACCCCAACCCCCCCCCCCGCCGCCGGGGGGGGCGGGGCGCATATTTTTTGTTACACTTATTATCGGATTCCCGTATCTACATCAAATCGAATAGATACGTCGCTATCTGCTCCAACTATCACACGTTGAGGGGAAATATTTTCGATAACACTCGCAGACACCACGCTCACATCATACGTTCCCGCAGAAACTTCAATCATAAATGTTCCGTCCACCGTGCTCGCAGTAATGCGTGTGATTTCGTTTCCATCAAGGTCGTACACCACAATGGGTCGCGCACGGTACGCTTCTGCAGGAACAGGACAGGGAACTCCCTCGCGCTCAACCGGGCAGATAGGGCCGATAGAAAGAATACCGTTGATGCGCCCCGGCACACCCGTCTCATATTGGTTTCCGCGAAGTGCAACTAAGATTGATTCAATATCATCAATTGTTGTCGTGGGTCGGTTCAGGCGACTGCTTACATTGTTAAGAAGCGTTGTCATACCTTTATTTGTGATTGCACGAGCGGCGCTATGCACGGGGTTCGTTGAATCCATAATAAAATCAAGGTCAGTTTCGTTGTATTGATACACACCCAATTCCGCCTCCACGCCGTCAAAATCCTTCAGCACTAAATTCGGCCACGCCTGCATTAACATCGATGGCTCGAAACCCTCGATCGGCTGCCCGACGCGGTCAATTGTACCGTTGTACATTTCCTCTCGGAAATACGTTGAGACATTTGTGCTAATTGTTTTCGGGGGAGTGTCATTGAATTTTCGAAATTCCGCGAGAATTTGTTCTGAATTATTCAGTACCCACGCGGACACTATAAACAACCCTAGGAATAATGTAACAAACAGAACGGCGGTGATGACTTTCATATATATATTGTAGACGCGACTCACCCTAAAATCACACGGTTGAGAATAGAGAGGTGAATTGATACAATGCAGGACAGCTTGTTGTTATAAGCTTTTATACTGCGGGATCGTCTAATGGTAGGACTCCAGGTTTTGGACCTGGCTATCTAGGTTCGAATCCTAGTCCCGCAGCAGTGTGCATGAACGTGGTTGGTGAGCTTAGTAACTCGTGACCGAGTCCCTGCCCGCCCGCCCGCAGACTTAGCGAAGGAGGGACCGGCAGCAAATAAAACAAATACCTCCATGCATGGCGGTATTTGTTGAGATTGAATAATAGCGGAGAAACCTCTTCAATATAGGTATGATAGGGCGATCATCAGAGGAAAAAATACCAGCAGATCTTCGCAAAGTGCTTGCGACTACTATAAAAGTGAAGATGCAGTGGGAGAGTCTTACCCCGATTGCGCGGAGGGATTTTATGAGTTGGATAACATCAGCCAAACTTACTGAAACACGGAAGCGCCGCATAGAGCGAGTCCCGAGTATGCTCGCCTCCGGAAAACGTCGCCCATGCTGCTATGCGATAGTCCCGATGAATTTGTATACGGCGCTTGGTGCGAATAAAAAAGCAAAAACGCAGTGGAGCGGCCTTACGTCTACTGAACGGAGAGATTTTATTGATTGGATAGCAGAGGCAAAAGTATCGGAGGAAAAAGGACTTCGTATTCATAAGGCATGCGCGATGCTCGCAGCAGGTAAGCGACACCCGTGATACATTGAAAAGTAGAATATTACTCATTACATTATTACTATGAGCAAAGGAGGCGGAGAGGCAGTGTACGGGCTTGGTTTTGTGGGTGCGGTTATTTATTTTATTAAAACTGCGACAGGATTTACAGCGGGTGTTATCGGATTTTTTAAAGCCATCGTGTGGCCATCGTTTCTCGTGTATGAGCTTTTGAAATATTTACAGATGTGAGGATTTTTTTGCAGAGCGGTAGGGAAGTCGTGGTGCCACACGGGTACACGCTCATTGAGTTGCTGGTTGTGATTGCAATCATCGGAATTCTTGGTGGTATTATCGCCACTGCGTTGTTTGGCGCGCGAGCAAAAGCGCTTGATGCACGGAGAAAAACAGAAATATCGAGCATCGGAAGAATCCTTAAACTGAATTGTTATGTTCCAGACGCCGGAGTGGGCGACTATGATCTCGCACCTATTCTTTCGGAGTTGCGCACAAAAAACCCTCAATATGCGAATCAAATCCCAGAACTAAAAGACCCTTCCAGTGGCACGGCATCGGAATCGAAATATCGATATATCGTAAACAGCGCGGGGAAGTGCGCGATGTATGCAAATTTACAGAACGAGGCAGAGAAGGTGACGCTTTTCACTATATCTACTCCCACAGCAGGAGGGGGCACAGGAGTATTTGAAGCCACATCAAACGGCCGGAACGGCTCGCCAAAGTATTTTCAGGTTTCGAATTGATGAATTGTGCGCGATCTTGCCAGTAGTGTACCCTACTGTACCTTCGTGGTATCCGGGTGTAGGATATATTTTATGAAAAAGGCACTCATAGGGGGTACTGCGCTCCTTATCGTGATTGGGGGGTACTACTATTTTTCCACCACGCAAATCGAAGAGACTGTGGTATACGCCAGCGATACCACAATCGAAGGTGACGCTGCAGTTCTATCCAATGAGCAGACAACCATTACTAACGCTGCCACACTCACGGTCAAAGGAAATTTTGATGTGACGGGAACACTTGCGTGCTTGGGCGGTCCACTCAATATTATTGTTGAGGGAAATACCAATATTTCAGGTGTCGTGCGCTGCGTTGCGCCAGAAGGTTCCTCTGACGCAGACACTGGTATCACTATTGTCGCGAATGGAGCGCTGATAGTATCTCCAGATGCGAAGGTTATTTCAGACGGCAGTGTCCAGATTGTTGATGATGAAAGTAAACTTGCCCGCACCGACACGGATATCGAAGCAGTATTTAATGAAACTGGCGAAGATACGGGAACTGGTACGCGCATTGGACCAATGACCGAGAGTGGAATAGTGTCGGGCGATGTAACAAAAGAAGTAACTCCACCGAAGTCTTCGTTGCCATACTTCGCAAAACTTTTTGGTCTCGTGAGTACCGCCAACGCGCAAACCGCACTCGATAAAGATAGCAACCCAATTCCGGGTGTGGTGATCTCCGGCACCTGGACGATTGGTGGGGGCGGCGCACCTCCTTCTGGTGTCGCTATTGAAACACCCGGTAAAAAAATTAAAAAAATTGTGCTGAACTTTAATTTTGGAAATAACGGTGATATCACGCTCCAAGATTTTCATTTGGTTGGTCCCAAAGGACAGGCAGGGGATAGCGACATTGGAAAGTCATGCACTGCTCGAGGCAAAGATGGCGAAGACGCGTTCCGTTTTCGCGTCCAAGCGCGCAACATCACGCTGAACACGTTTCGACTGGAACTTGGTGATGGAGGAGATGGAGGACCCGCAGAAACTCCCAATAATTGCGACCCCGGCATCGCGCGCGGCGGAAATGGTGGCGCGGCGGGCAACTTCAAAATGACTGCAGTGGGAAGTATTCAAATTAATGCATTTCATATTGTGCCCGGGAGAGGCGGATCCGGAGGGGGAGCGACGGCAAATGGAAAAGATGGCGAGGACGGGTGCCCCGGGAAGAAAGGAGGGGACGCCACGGCAACCGGTGGCAATGGGGGAAAAAATAAAAAAGAACTTGCCGCGGCGGGCGCGGTCAGCGGTATTGGCAACGTGACGATTGATACCGTGACGGGTGGCCTTGGCGGCGAAGCAATTGCAAATCCCGGCAAAGGAGGAAATGGAAACGCATGTAAATGTAATGGCGGCGCGGGAGGCAAAGGGACTGCAACGGGCGGGAAAGGAGGAGACGCATCGCTTTCTGGAATTACAGGCACAAGCCAAGGGGGTGATGGTGGAGATGCGGATGCATATGGCGGTATCGGTGGAAACGGCGGGTCTTGTTCCGTAAATCAAGCGTCGGGTGGAAACGGTGGAAAAGGAGGAGACGCAAAATCAACCTTTGGTGTGGGCGGGAATGCAGGAGTGCGCGGAGCGGACGGGACTATAGTAGATGAAACGGGAGGTAACGGCGGAAATGGCGGCGACGGATGCGGCCCCGGAGGAGGCGGCAAGGGTGGCGCTGGGAAACCACCGGGAAGTGACGGCGCGAAAGGGAAACTCATCTGCAGTGAAGAGGAGCCAAAGACTGTTCCTGATACCGGTGGAACGGGAGTCATCCCGGGAGGTGATACCGGGACGACCGGAGGTGGAACAACAATACCCGGTGGAAGTTCCGGTGGGTCCACTGCACCTGCGAAGTTGATTCAAGCAATTCAATATCAAGGGAAATATCTGCCACGCGAACAACTCATCATCGAGGATGAAATAGGATGCGGAGCCGAACACTGGCACGCCGCGCGCGGCGTTGTCATTGCAACTGACGGTACGGCAGTGTCAGATCCGGGGCCGCAGTGTGGATATGGAAAATTAAGTGACGTACCACTCGTGCAAGTAGAGGTGCAATAAGTAATATCCAACCACTAGTGATAAATAATATTATTGTTGAACGCATCGGGAGAGGTGCAACACGATCTTAATGAGATTTAAGTGCTTCTCGGTGAACAGCCGGATTGTGTCGAGGACGACATTCACGAAGGATTTATGACTTCGATCGGACGCTTTGTCGATCGCAAAGAGGCACATGATATTGCAGTTGCGAATAATCAGACGAGGGGGAGTAACGACGGGGCGCTTCGCAGTCAAGATTTGCATTAACTTGTGTTATGGTTGGGGCTCGTCATCAGTATCGATTTAAATCTAAAGTGTGGCTTTATCCGGGGCAAAATGCCGCGTGGCATTTTGTGTATCTAATGCGCCTCAGAAATACATAGCTGAAGAATCGCGCTATATGGTAAAGTAGAGCAGACATGACACTGGTGTACATATATTTCACTATATTTATTATTGCTCTGCTGAGTATTTTGTTTCGTAAAAAAATCATTTTGGTGCGGGGTAAAACATTATTTATATTTCACTTTGTTTTTTTTATACTATCGTTAACGTTTGCTATTTTGACCACTGACGCTGCTTCGCAGTTATTCATGTATTATGTAGGCGGTGTGGCAATTGTTGTATTGCCCCTCTACTATCATTGGGCCGTTTTCAAAGTGAGCGGAAGTGCTCTTGAGATAATAATTAAAGATTGCCTAAACGCAACACTATGTAAGTATCAAAAGCAGGGTACTACCTATATTATTCACCACCAATTAGGAGAGACGAATGTTGTAGTTCGACAAGTTTTCCGGAGTACTGCTATAATTCAGTTTAAACATCATCAACATAATACAAAGGTCGAAGTGTTCAAGAATTTGCTCAGAAAGCAATTTGCTCAATTATTTCCTCGCATTATAATCAGAACTTAATTCATGGCACATATCACAAAAATATGTTCGATCAACGCATCGCCGAAGGCTGTTGTCGAATATATCGCAGACGTCCATCATCACCCCGCATTTATTTCTGCATTAAAAAATGTAGAAAATATTTCTCAAAATCCACGTGAACCAGGATCCAAATGGGATTGGACATTCGTTATGTCCGGGATTGAAATTAAAGGCAGCGCAGTAATGGAAGACTATGCGCCTGAAAAACACTATTCATTTAAGACCACTTCTGGAGTAGAAAGTACGTTTAGCTATACCGTTGAAGCTGAAGGTGAAGGGTCGCGGCTGATCATTGACGTAAAATACGAAATGCCTGATTCTGTGATTGCTAAGGTGGCAGAAGCGACAGTCGTAGAGCGGCTCAATGAAGATGAAGCAGAACAAGCAGGACAAAATTTGAAGGCGATTCTAGAGGGATAAGCAATGTTTGCTACTCACTTTATTACTCGAGAGCAGATCGAGCAGAGTGCATTAGCAAGCGACCCATCATCTATATTAACCACTGCCGAGCTTAGTCAATTCAGAAATATCGGTACTTCTCAGAGAAGACACAATTGGCTTGCTGGGCGTGTCGTAGCAAAGCGACTTTTGAGTAATGTCCTCAAGAGTCGTTTTTTGTTAGACTACGCGGCTAATGAAATATGTATTTTCAACGATGTTCAAGGAGTACCTAGAGCAAAAGTAGAAAACCGGCCGTCTCTCTTACAGCATCTTTCGTTATCAATTAGCCATGAAAGCGGACATGCAGCATGTGCGGTGTCGTTTGTTGGTTTAGTTGGGATTGATATAGCGTGCAAAAAAAACATAAAGCCAATGGTACAGAGGTATTATTTAAGCGATGCCGAAATGCAAGAAATGAGGTCATTTTTCCCAGACACTATTGGTCCCACACTCTACTGGACAATCAAAGAGGCATATCTTAAAGCAAAAGGTGTAGGACTTACTGAATCTCCCCGAAATACCATTGTGCGAATAAGCGATCACAATTATTGTCCTGTATTAGTTGATCGAAGTAATTGTAAGATAAATGCGATTGTACAATACAAAATTATGGATGACATGATTCTTTCAACCGTTCAACTGCCGGCATGAAGAAGCAGAAGAATAAATCTGCGATTGGTATTTCCGCGGTTAGCTACTTTTTGCCTCCACGATCATTGACGGTTGCGCAACTATCGAAAAAGCGCCTGATTCAGAGCGAGATCGCGGCGGTGAAAAAATTTGGATTTCGTAAAATATTTGTGGCTGAAAAATTAAGCGCGGGCGAAATGGCGGAACTGGCAACAAAAAAAATACTAAAATCGAGTGGCGTTTCGCCTGACACTATAGATGTAATTTTATATTCTTCGGCGTTACCATCAACGATACAACGCCGAGGCACACATCGTGATCCAGCGGAGCTATTTCTGTACCCGGGCCTTAAATTGCAATATGAGTTCGGTATGAGAAAAGCGCGCGTCATTGGTATTTCTCAGGCCGGGTGCGTTTCTTTTTTGCAGTCATTGCAAATTGCTTTCGATATGATAAAAAGTGAATCAGACATACATCGGGTGCTATGTGTTAGTAGCGATAGGCTGCCTGAAGGATCAAAACGAGAGATTCTATATAATCTCATTAGTGATGCGAGCTGTGCAGCAATTATAGAGAGAAGCACGGCCATTAATCAACTTATTTCATATCATCAAGTTTCAAAGGGGTTTTACTGGGATTCAAGAAAAATGAAGAACGAAATTATTGCTTCATATTTTTCCACCTCCCGGTTTGTTATGCTGGAGGCGCTGAAAAAGGCGAAACTCACTTTGGATGATATCGCGCTTATTATCCCTCATAACGTCAATGCACAGAGTTGGATGGTACTACTAAAAATGCTTGGGGTGCCAAAAGAAAAGTTTTATGGAGTAAATATTGCGAAGTATGGGCACACAATTGCTGCGGACAATGTAATAAACCTTGCCGATGCGGTGAGAAATGGAAGGTTAAGAAGCGGTGATCATTATATGTTATTCACTTTTGGTTTTGGTGCACACTGGGGCTGTTACATTCTTAAGCATTAGCATGAGTGCCGTGTTAATAACGGGAGCGACTGGTTTTATTGGAGGAGAAATTCTCAAAAAATATACGCAGCAGAAAGTGTATGTATTGACGCATAAACACATCGGTCAAAACTCTGGCGTAAGCAACGTTGTATATGTGAAAGGCGACGTTGTGAGAAGACGTCTTGGGCTTACTGAGCAGCTGTATACACTGCTTCAATCAGAACTAACAGCAATACTTCATTGTGCGGCAGATACTAATTTTTCAGCAACAAATATTTCAGCGAAACGGACGAACGTAGAAGGAACGAGAAATATTATTATGCTTGCAAAATCGTGCAGAAATCTGTGTAAGGTAGGGGTATTGAGTACGGCATATGTTGCAGGGCGGAAGAGTGGAGAGGTAGACGAGTCATGGCTCGATGGTAGCGCAGGATTCATTAATGCATATGAGGAATCCAAGTTTCACATGGAGGTGTTGTTGCGCAATGAAATGTCATCTGTGCCAATAGCAATATATAGACCCAGTACTATCATTGGTAGTTCAAGATCAGGAATTGTACGGCAATTTAATGTATTTCATCAGGCGTTGCGCCTTTACTACAATGGCTTTATTCCTATGGTACCAGGTATCCCAACGGGTACGGTGGATCTGATCTCAACTGATTATTGTGTCGACGCCGTGCATTACCTGTTTGAAAAAAAATTCATTGCCGGTTGCACGCATCATATTACAGCCGGGCAGTCTCTTTCTATGACATTGGAAGAGCTCCTGACGTCAACCCACCTACTCTTCAGTCAACTTGATCCAAACTGGGCAAATAGAGGGATAGAGATTCCTCCAATTGTTTCGGAGGACACATATAGTGACTTTGTTGGCGCGATTGCGACTACAAACAATAAAATATTGAAGCAATTTGCACACTCAATGCGTCACTTTCTTCCACAGCTGAACTATCCAAAAGTTTTCAGTAATCATCTTACCGTCTCTATACTACGCAGGGCTGGTATTGAAGAAATCCCTTTAGATAGATACTATGCAAAGATTATAAAGTACTGTATTGCCTCTCAATGGGGTCGGAAAATAGCACATGAGCCAGCTCTCTAGTAAAGAATTTGAAGATAAGCTATGTAGCTTTGTATCATCGCTCGCCGACGTTAAGATACAGATTACTGCGGATACAGCGCTTTTTGACGACGGTATTATTGATTCGATGAAGATTCTCGACCTAATTGCATTTATTGAAATAATGTTAGATCTGAGAATCGCAGACGATCAAATAGTATTAGATAACTTTCGATCCCCGAGAATTATTAGTAGAACATTTCTAAGATAGCTCTCGTCTAATGTTGCTTGCAGATCAAGAATATAAAGCGTTCAAGTCACTTTTACTTAAAGATGGGCTCATTCGTAAGTTGGGGAAGGGGCTGGTAACCTTAGACTACCGATTTCTACATGTTATGGATGTTTTAGAGAAGGGTATGAGAAATATATCAAAGGAAATGGGTGCAAATGAAGTAAAATACCCCACATTAATTTCCAAAGATGAACTTACTAGATTTGAGTTTTTCAAGTCCTTCCCGCAGTTTGCTTCTTATGTGGATTCGCCGGACCGCGCCAAAGCTAAGCAGTATGTTCTGAGACCAGCCATTTGTTATCACGCCTATCAAGATATGCGGAAAGTAAACTTACAAAGATCGTTGCATGTTATCTCTTCCTCCGGTAGTTGTTTCCGCGCTGAAGGTGCTCGACTCACAAACACGCCTGAGCGTCTCTGGGATTTTACTATGCGGGAAATTATTTTTTTTGGATCAGCAAACGCAGTTGATACTTTAAAGCAGAAAATCACAGACAAAGTGATTGAGCTGGCAGCGGAGCACGGCATATCACAAACCATTGTACTAGCTACGGATCCATTTTTTTTGGGAGAAAATCGGGGAAAACTGCTTCTGCAGAAACTTAAAGGACTAAAGCTTGAAATGCGCGCGGGCGTATCTACGCGTAAGGCCATTGCAATTACTTCATTCAATAATCACCAGATGTTCTTTTGTAAAAAGGCTCAGATTTTAGATCAAGACAAAAAAATTGCTCACAGTGGATGTGTAGCTTTTGGGCTTGAACGGTGGGCGTACGCCTTTCTTTGCCAGCACGGAATGGATCAGAATAAGTGGCCACGAATTATGAAAATATGAAACTGGTCAATGCAACCAGAACAACCAGAAGTATTCCTCTAAAGCTTCTGACAACAGGTCAATTACATTTACTTCCAATATATTATTTGATGCAATTGAGCGACCTTGCCAGGGAGGGAATTTTGAATTCTGGAAGCCACGAATTTGCGGATCATATATACAGGAGCGAAGCCAGTGGTCAATTCATGGTAGGGATACTCATTGATAAAATATTGCTCGCCCTGCCGTCAAGTCGTTCTTTTCGCAACCGGTATTATCATGCGAGAGATGAAATTATCCGTCACGCACTTTCCAATAATAAAAGCCAAATTAATATCTTGTCCATTCCTTCTGGAATTCCGCGGGAAATGATCGAAGCTGCATCCAAATTGAGAAAAGATTTTCCAGTTGTGTTTCAGCGATCAAAGTTTTATTGTGTAGACAAAGATCCTGTGGCGTTGAAGAAGGGAATGGAACTAATTAAAGAATACCAGTTTACGAACTTTGAAGTGATCCGAGGGGATGCGTTTGATGTGGAAGCATACCCAGGTGAGATGGATATCATAACATCTACGGGTTTTGGCGAATTTCTTGGGGATTCAGATCTGAGTACGTTTTATAACATGTGTTTTGAAAAACTAAACAGCACAGGCACGTTTATAACATCAGCAACGGTACGGCACCGATTCTCGGATTACTTAATGAAAAATATCGCTGAACTTATTACACAGTATCGCGAAGAGCCCATTGTCAGCGATATCTTCTCTAGAACGAAGTTTGAGCTATCGAAGCTCCAAAGAGATGCACACGGCTATCAGATATTTATTACAGCGAATAAGCGAACTACCAATGTATGATCTACAGCAAGTACTATAGAATTGCCGAGCGGGATAGGTGGCAGCTTGAAACTGATATAGATTGGGCTCATATCGACAGCGCGCTCGCAAATAGTCAACCCAGTATCATTGAGGCGCTGAAAGGGGCTGCGCTTATTGAATCTTATGCGCCCATGTTTGCGCTAAAGGGTCTTGAAGTTTGGTGGAATAGCCCGGAAGAATCCGCTATAGCATCTATACAGTTTTACGAGGAATATAAGCATTTTTATGCACTACAGCGATATCTTCAGGCCATTGGACATGGTATCCCGGATCGTGAAGTGATTGAGGTGCGAGAAAAGAATGTCGGGTCTCACTATCCTGACAGGATACGACAACTTGCAAATTATATGTTATCCGAACATTTCACAGCACATTTCTACATGCGCCTTTTGGAGCAAGCTAAAGAGCCTGTACTCAAGAGTTTATTGGCCTACCTAATGAAGGACGAATTTCGTCATTGTAATGTTTTCTACGATCTGCTTGAGTGGAGGATTAAGGAAGATCCCTCTGTCATTCAGACGGTTCTAGATGAAGCGCTCAACTTCCAACATCAGGGAAGCGAGGTGGTGGGGGCGAACATCCCCATGGCTGGAAGGAACGATATGCCTACACTCATGTTGTATGTGAAGAAAGTGGAGAAACTCACCGGAGTGAATTTACACGCGTATAAACGGCAACATATAAAAAATGGAACAACAACTCACAAAGGATGAGCTGTGGGTGTTAAGTTACTACCGTGCGTCCGAATTGGCCGGAGCGCTTTTTTTTGGGAGACTTGCTCGGCGCACAAGTGATCCGACCATGCGTATTTTTCTTACCGAGCACTTTTCAGAAGAGGCTCGTCACGCGTGGTTATGGACAGACACCATTGTGAAGCTGGGGTGTGTTCCCATTCAAATTCTCGAGACATATCAGTCGCAATACGCGATCGAGGCGGGCCTACCCACATCGATGCCAGAAATTCTCGTAATCACTAAGATTTTTGAGGAGCGTATCTACAGTCAGTTTACTAATCACGCAAAAAAGAGTGATGCACATCCCGAGGTAAAAAAAACGATAAAGAAAATGTTAGATGATGAAGATGGCCACTTAACGTGGATAGAAAGCCAACTCAATATCTATAAATCGCAGGGCATTAATATTGATGAATTGATTGCGAAATATCGAGCATTAGATCAAGCTATTTATGATGTCGTTTCAAGATATGAGGGGAAATTATGGGACTTTTTAGGATTAAAATAGTATGAAGAATATTCGTGAAGATGTGATTAATATTATTGCCAGTGTTTTCGACATGAAGGCAGGTGATGTGCACGCTGACCAGAAATGGGAAGACAATAACACTGATTCGTTTGCACTTGTTGAGCTTATCGTTGCTGTGCAAGAGCACTTTCAAATTGTGTTTAACTCGGAAGAGCTGGGCCGGCTGCAGAACGTTAATGATCTCATTACATCAGTAGAAGCAAAGTTAGATAAGAAGAGCGCGTAGCACTATGGTGTTTCTAGCGCAATTGTGTACATATGTATTTCTGCACCTGCCGCTTAAGTTCATTCTTCGGGCGGACGTACAAGGGATAGAGCAACTAAATATCGATGATCGAAGGGCTATTATCATAGC
This sequence comes from uncultured Candidatus Saccharibacteria bacterium, assembly GCA_964360995.1. Taxonomy (GTDB): domain Bacteria; phylum Patescibacteriota; class Minisyncoccia; order Ryanbacterales; family HO2-45-13; genus CAYHBS01. The sequence goes on along the minus strand of CAYHYZ010000006.1, from coordinate 2,442 downwards.
TGCTAATCATCACGCAAAGATTGACCCATTTTTAATATATTTATTGCCTTTTTCATTACTTTTAAAAATAATTCCGTTTTATCAGCCAACAAATGAATACCACTACCATAAATGGTGGTTTAAAATATTTATTCTTTTGGGCGCATATCCGATTAAGCGGCGTGCATTTACATATGAGGATTTATTGGGATCTACTGAATACATTCTTAAAAAGGGTCACTCAGTAATGATATTCCCCGAAGCGCAAATAGTAACTCCTGGCAGCAAGGTCGAGGCGAAGCCAGGAATAATTTATATGGCAAAACATACCGATGCTCAAATTGTTCCTATGTATATTAAAGGTTCTCAGCAAATAGGACTTCGCGATATTTTTATGCGTAAAGTTAAAATTATTCTTACCATGAGACCAATCTTTCCGATAGTAGATACTATAGACAGAAAAGAAAATATGAGCCTAGCAAACAAATTGATGTATTGTATTTATCATGGGTAGTAAAAAGGCTTCTTCATATCAATTTAGCTCAAAAGTGTGGTTATATCCGGGGCAGAATGCCGCGTGGCATTTTGTAAGAGTGCCAAAAAAACTTTCTCGAGAAATTCAAACGCGGTATGAGGGAATGACCCGCGGATGGGGGTCGTTTCCTGTGGACGCGACCGTTGGCAAAACAACCTGGAAGACCTCAATTTTTCCCGACAAAAAATCCGGCACGTTTTTGCTTCCACTAAAGGCTTCGGTGCGTGAAAAGGAGGGAATAAGAGTAAATATAACAATACAGATTTCACTTACGGTCAGAATCTAGTAGCATACTACTATGAGTCCAATGCAACGAATAAAACAACGAATGTGGAATGCGCTATACCCGGCATTTCCGTATTTAGAGCGTGTAGCACTTCCATTTCACAGTAAACAAAGGCAGAAACATCACCTAGGTTGGATTGCGCCAAATAGATCACTTTCAGAACTGAAGCGACATCTTCACAGCAAATGGGGATTTGGCAATCACTTTGTTGCGTGGGAAGACAGTGACCAAGTACTTTCATGGCGAAAGCTCGCATCATTTAACGAGCAGTACCATTTACGCGTATATAATGACGGGGAAATACGGGGGCACTATGAGCTAAGCCCCGAAGCCTCACCAATCAGGCACTTTTTCGCAACGGGACAGAATAGCCACCGCAGGGATTTTGCGAATTTTCTTGAAGGATATATGGTGTCCACGAAATACGAACGACATGTAAAACCAGAAACCGACGATCAAACATTTTCATCCGAAACGGTGTTTGAGGAATGATGGGGAGCTGATAGCTGATAGCTGGAAGCTGGTAGATATGCGTTTGGTAATAACGAACGTATGGAACCATTCGAGCAAAAGGTAGAGTGCAAATAATCAAAAAACCCCCTCAACGCTATGCGTTGCGGGGGTTAGGTTTACCACACTGCGGGTTTTGCTCTCGCTGCACACTGCTCGAACACCGAGTAGAGTGGCTCGAGGCGACTATTGTAACCTCTAAAGTGCCAATCCTTTACACACACTTCGCGCGCGTGTCTCGCGACGACGTAGATTGATTCTCCATCGCGCAGGATATCATGTTCGCTCCGACCCGAACGAGAAATGTCCGTGTATGCAAGCTCCAGCAGCGCAAGTTTATACTCGCCGGCTCTCTGAAACGGATAGCCCCATGGCCCGAGAAGATCGAACCATTTTCTCTGCGACCAATGGATGATCTCATTGTTTGATATGTTCTCGATGATGTCTTCGGCCGCATTTACCGTGCTGGTACGTTTCGTACGATCAATACCGCTGAAGATGCAAACATCATTGATCATAAAGTACGCGACCCAGTTGTGTTGCGGGTAGTCGCGTTGCCCCCAGCCCCAACAACGATACGGTGCGAACTTAATCATTGCGCCACCTCCCATTTTCTCAGCGTACACTACTCGCATTCAATTTCGCTGTCAGCATACACTGTATTGTGGTGTGTGACAATCATGGCATCGAATGGAACCATTCGGGCGAATAGTAGAATAACAAGAATAAGATATTGCAGAGAATGGTGACACGAGGTTGCATGTACATGCGTTAATTTTTGTTTACAGATGGCAAGAAATATTTTGAAATTGCGATACAAAAAATTGAGAAAAAAGTTATCCAACAGATATGCACCGCATGCAAACAACATGTGAACAGTTTGCAAACAAAACGCACGTTTTTTACTACATCAATCTCTTGTCAATGATTGTAGACTAGTGTGGTAAGAACCACGTGCAGTTAGACGCACTTACCAATAACGAAAAGGTCGATCTTATGCGAGAGTCAGAAATGTCTCCCGCAGATATTGGTACGCGCGCGATATAACACATAACAAACATTAATTCATAAAAACGATATGCAAAAAAAGATTCTCACTAGTGCGGGAATGATTGTATTCGCTGCGGCTTTG
>CAYHYZ010000005.1:0-41374 GCA_964360995.1 uncultured Candidatus Saccharibacteria bacterium | reverse complement strand
CTTCAAGAATTACGATTGTGCGAAAAAGCTCGCAGGAGTCCGCCCCCACTCCAATAACCACCTCTGAAAAACAAAAAAAACCAGACACGGCACCACTCACCGAAAAAAGTACAACGCCCGCTCACACAGAGGAAAAAATGAAGACGCCGCCCGCGATACCCCCTACCCCAGCATCACTGCCCACCACGCCAAAAGTCTCGATCCCCTCCGCCACAAACAGAGGCGAGCAGATAACGTCGTCTCCCGCAAAAATACCGCCACCGGGAAGCGCGTCCACTGCGGTGGTGTACCCCGCAAAAGCCGGACTCGAACCCCAGAAACAAACCGAACAACTCTACACTGGAAAAGACCCGTATCGAGAACCAGTAAGCTAATATGCTGCAATTTCAAGTACCACAATTTGTCGACGTTGAGGATAAGGTGATATGGAAGTTATCATTTCGTCAATTTGGAATTTTTCTCGCTGCAGGAGGTCTGATTTTTATCATCAAACAATTCCGATTTCCTACATTTATTTTTGGAATATTCGCTATTGCCATTGTGGGTTTTGCCTGGATCCTTGCCTTCATGAAAGCGGAGGGAAGACCATTTCATCACCGCGTACTTGGGTTTCTTCGATATTATTTCAGCCCTCAATTATACTTGTGGGCCACACCAAAAGAATCGGCTCGCGACGTTGAGCAAGCAAAACATGTGGCTGCGGCTGCTGCGCCAGCTCCCGTTGTGGAACAAAAACTCACTGCGGATAAATTGAAAGAACTCACTTGGAAACTCAATATTCACGAACAGCGATAACATGGCAAGTACCCCAGCAACACAAAAAATTCTAGAGATTGAGGAGGTCCGAGATAATGTCCTCATTATAAAGAACAAGGGCATCCGCGCAATACTGCTCTGTACCTCAATTAATTTTGATCTCAAGTCTACTGACGAGCAGGAGTCAATTATTATTTCGTACCAACGATTTATTAATACGCTGGATTTCCCAGTCCAGTTTTTTGTGTCCTCTCGCAGATTAAATATCGATGGATATCTTGATGATCTCCGCGCGCGCGCGAACGATGAGCCAAACGACTTACTAAAAATTCAAACCAACGAATACATCGCGTTCATGAAATCTCTAGTTACTTCAAATAGTATCGTCACTAAAACATTTTATACGGTAGTGCCCTATCAGCCCGCGGAAGCTACAAAAGAAGCGTCGTTTATCACAGGAATCGCAAGAATGGTCACTGGCAAACAACAAACACATGCTGACATAACACAGAAATTTGAAGAATGGAAAACGCAGTTGATGCAGCGCGTTGCAGTGGTAGAGCAAGGACTTGCCGGTATTGGTATTCGCACGGCAGTGCTGGGCACTCCGGAACTGATAGAACTTTTTCGACAGCTATATAATCCAGATCTTGCCGGCCCTATTGGAGTAGAAACTAAATAATATGGCGCTATTTAACACACGGCCAAAACAAAGCGGCATCGCTCCGGTACGCCCCGACGACATCTACCGCGAGGGGTTAGTTGAGATGCGTGATATTATTGCCCCAAGCGCGTTTTCAATTGCTTCAACTCACATACAACTTGGTAATGTGTTTACCCGAACTATTTTTGTGCTTTCCTACCCACGCACACTCGCGCCAAATTGGTTTGGAGACGTTATAGGACTTGATAAGGTTTTTGATATTTCAGTATTTATTCATCCTGCGGATACCGCAAAGGTGCTCTCCGATCTCCAAAAACAATCGGCGCGCGTACTTTCACAAATCCGAGAAAATGAGGAGAAGGGTATGGTGCGCGATCCAATGTTGGATACCGCATATCGTGACATCGAATCCCTTCGCGATCGTCTTCAGCAAGCAACGGAAAAGTATTTTGCATTTGGGCTATATATTACTGTATATGCCGATACACAGGAACAATTAAATAAAGCGGAGCATGAGGTGCGCTCAATTCTCAGCTCTAAACTCATTGAAACGCGCCCAGCAATGTTCAGACAAAAGGAGGGTCTTCATTCAACATTTCCTATGGGCACCGACCTACTTGGCGTCACATATAATATGAATACCGCTCCTATTTCGAGCGTGTTTCCATTCTCTTCGCTTGAACTCACGTCCGACCGAGGTATTTTGTACGGAATAAATAGAAGCAACGCATCACTGGTCATTTTTGATCGCTATAGTATGGAGAATTATAATTCTGTGATTCTTGCGACCTCCGGCGCAGGAAAGTCATACACCGCGAAATTAGAAATTATTCGCTCACTCATGCTGGGTACCGAGGTTATTATTATCGACCCAGAACGAGAATATGAATTTCTCGCTGAATCAGTTGGGGGGAGGGCATTTAATATTTCTCTCACATCCAAACATCATATTAATCCGTTTGATCTCCCGACACCTCGTGAAGACGAGTCGCTCTCTGATGTGCTGCGCTCCCATGTGATAGGGTTGGTGGGATTGTTTCGTATTATGCTTGGTGGGTTGACGCCAGAAGAAGATGCGGTGCTCGACCGCGCAATCACCGAAACCTACGCTACAAAAGATATTACTGAAGAAAGTGACTTTACCGGGCGCACTCCTCCGCTTCTGACCGATCTTGAACTTGTACTTTCTAACATGGAGGGAGGGGAGTCGCTTGCGATGCGGATGAGAAAATATACTACGGGAAGTTGGGCGGGGTTTTTAAACCAACACACAAACGTAGACATCACAAAAAAACTTACGGTGTTTTCGGTACGCGACATGCAAGATGATCTCCGCCCGGTGGCTATGTATTTGATTGTGCAACACATCTGGAATGCAATCCGACAGGAGCTCAAAAAGCGTATCCTCGTGGTGGACGAGGCGTGGTGGATGATGAAAAACGAGGACGGCGCTTCATTTCTTTTTGGTATTGCGAAGCGTGCACGAAAATATTATTTAGGGCTTATGACCATCACGCAAGATGTGGCAGACTTTATGGGATCTTCATATGGAAGGGCAATTGTCACAAACTCATCTGTACAATTACTCCTCAAGCAATCTCCAAGTACCATTGACCTGGTAAAAGAAACATTTCATCTCACGGATGAAGAGCGCTATTTACTCCTTGGCGCGGAAGTCGGGACGGGAATTTTCTTTGCGGGACTCAAGCATGTCGCCATTCGTATCATTTCCTCGTATACTGAACATCAGATTATCACTTCGGATCCCTCTGAAATTCTTGCGGTCAAACAAGCTAAAGCAGAATATGCAAATAATCAATAATAACTTACGTTTGCTCATTATTGTTTTTCTTTGCGCAACGGTGATATTTGGGGCGCGCCTTACTTACGCACAATTTACTAATCCTACTGGTCTACTAGTGGGACAGATACAAATAATTACAACGCCGGATCAGCCGGCTGCTAATACGGAGGTTTCTCTTCAAGCAAAATCCTATAGCGCTGATCTCAATGCTATGGATATTACATGGTATGCAAATGACAAAATGATTACTTCGGGCTATGGGAAGCGCACTGCAACGGTTACCCTTGGGGGAGTTGGATCTTCTACACGAATTCGCGTTGTTGGAAAAATGGCTGGAGTAGTTGTCATCGAAGGGACAACAACGATTAGGCCGTCGGAGATACATATCATTCTGGAAGCTGATACAACGGCACCTTTTTGGTATATGGGACGAAAGTTGCCGGCTCCACGAGGGGTGGTTCGCATTACTGCATTCCCAACGCTCACCGGAACATATCAAAACAGTAGCCCGAAACGTCTATTATATACATGGAAAGTTGATGGATCTGACGCGGTGGCGCTTTCAGGAATTGGCGCGAGCACATATGTATTTAGATTGCCAAAATCTCCTGCGGAAACTGTGCGCGTGCAAGTTTCAATTAGCGACCCACGAGGCACATATTCCGCCCAGAGTAGCATTAATGTGGGGTCAGAAAAATCTCGTATTACCGTCTACAGCAATCAATCACACTCTATTGCACGAAAATCGGTTATCTCATCCCTTTCAATGCGTGCTGGGGAAAAAATTGGTCTCATTGCGATTCCATATAATGTTAGCACTGAAAGCGTTCTTGAATATTCGTGGGATAGTAGCGGCAAAGCGATCCCAAATACCGGGGGGGCGGGAAATACAATACAACTCAGCATGCCTACAACCCCAACTTTCTATAACATTACTGCGTCTTTCTTAAATACACACAATGTGTTTGAGCGCGCAAGCTCGCAATTAAAATTGATAGTAGAATAAATATGAAACACCTCCGCCTCGCGCCACTACTCATTCTCGCCACCGCCTGCTCAATGGTATTACTTTCATCTTTTGTAAACGCACAAACCTTCCCCTCTCCATATCAGCTTGCGGAGCCACTTCCTGGGTCAACCTCGAGGGAAATTAGTAGCCTCGAGCAATATCTCACAATTGCATATGTGTCATTACTATCAGCAGCGCTGGGATTTGGACTTGTGATGCTCGTATACAGCGGCGTGCAGTACATTACTGCTGGAGGAAATCAAAGCGCCGCTGGGGCCGCGAAGAGTCGTATGACAAGGGTTGCGTATGGATTTCTGATCATTATTGGCGCGGTGCTGATTTTAACCACACTTGGTGGAAATTCATTCTTAAAATTAAATTTAAAAATTGATCCTATAAAGACCCCAGGGACTGGATCTTCTGGAACTAACGATGGCGGGGCTGGTCAAACACCATAATAAATATCTATGGATTCTTCTCGAAAAAAACTGTATGTCGTGATCGCATTTGTCCTATTACTTATAGGTATTATTGCGCTTGTGTGGTATCTCAATCAGCGTAGTGGTGGTGAGTTGATCGGCGGGGAATTGCCAAATAGTGACCCACGCCAAGAAACTCCCGGAACCGACCTTACGCCTGAAGGAACAATTATCACAGAAGGAGAAGAGGCATCCCGGGAGATAGCTAAAAATGTCATTAGTGGGATGTTCGCGCCAAATAGTAATACCGTGAGATACATTGAACGCGCGAGCGGTCTTGTATATGAAAGACCGCTCACGGGAGGGGTAGCGATCGCGCTTTCAGATACACGCCTAGATAATGCATATGTTGTTGATTGGGCGAACAACGGCTCTGCTGCGCTCGTCACATTTTCTACACAAAATAATACTCCAGACTTCGCACATATTTCTTTTACTTCATCGAGCTCACAGGTAACAAGGCTCCCGGAAACCACGGCATTCGCTGCAGTCTCTCCTGATGGGCTCCGAGTCGCGTTTGCAAAACAAACTGACGATGGATCGGTGATCGCGACCGCCCTCCCTAATGGCACTAAGCCAACGACACTCGCTTCGCACCCACAGTCGCAACTACTCTTATCATGGGATGTTGTGGCGCGCCCCATAGTGCGAAATCCTGGATCAGCATTTGTAGAAAGTCTTGCGTGGGTGCTCTCAGGTGGCTCATATACCCCCCTTACACCCGCATCGTATCAACTTTCAATACTCGAACACTCATCGGGGAGATATGTGCTCTACAGTGCGGCAGAGACTATCTCCGACATGCCTACGCTCTACCTATTAGACACGAAGGCAACCTCTACAAAAGACCGCATCACTATCGCGCCATTTACAACGTACCCTGAAAAATGCGTCTGGGCACGCACGGACACATCAATTATATATTGCGGCGTTCCGTCATCAATCACAAAACAAATCTATGACGCGTGGCTACGTGGTGAACACCACTTTGAGGATCGAATAACGCGCTGGAACTTCCGCACGGGGGAAGTACGCATCGTCTCCGAAGGAAATTATGACGCAATTGAACTCGCCGTCGCTCCAGATGACAGCGCGCTCCTATTTGTAAATAAAAACGACTCCTCGTTGTGGAGTCTTGTACTACAAAAATAGTGCGCACCTTACGGGTAGGGGCGAATCACCACACATCTCGTTGGTCCTTCCCCGTGTGACTCGGTGGTAATATCGGGATACTCTTGTAGCGCAACGTGTACGATGCGCCGCTCAAACGCAGTCATGGGTGAGAGCGTCACTTCTTTTTTAAAATATCGCACTCGCTGCGCTCCCATGCGCGCTTGATCGCGAAGCTCTTCAAATTGCTTCCGGCGGTAATCATTCACATCTACCAGAATCTGTGATCGCTCATGCCCCAATTCGTGCTCGATCATGCGGCGAATGACGTGATTTAATGCCTGCAAGCGCGCGCCATCTTCACCAATAAGCACACCCGGTTCTGGGGTGCGAATAGTAATGGTCAAAGTGTCTCCGACTACTCCTTCTTCAATAGTTCCGGCAATGCCCATTAATTTAAGCAGCATTGCGAGGTGCCGCGCCGCCGCTGTGAGTGATGTGTTGTTCGCTTCCTGGTTCATAACTCATGGAGGCTGCGCGTTTACGCACGATTCCTTCGTGCACTATAGCAAGCACATTCATCACTGTCCAATACAGTGGGAGTGCTGCGGCAAATTTTGCGCCAATAAAACCAACCATCAATGGAATAATATATGGCATTTGTACTTGCATCGCACGTTGAAACTCTGCGCCAAATCCAGTTTGTGGGGTTGCCCCCTCTTTTTTCTTCTGTTTGGTGAGCATAAGCTTCACCTGCACAAATTGTGTCACTGCCGCAATAATCGCGAGCGGAATAAATGGACGGGAAAGATCAATACCAAAAAATATCATATTCAGCACCTCCGGATGAGGCACAAAACTATAGAGTTGTCCTGAAATATCACCAATGAGTCCGTGTTGAAAAATTTTAAATAGCGCAATAAGAATAGGGAGTTGTACCACAAACAGCAAAAGTGACGCGAATGGATTAATGCCATGCTTTCGATAGAGCTCAAGTGTTTTTCGCGCAAGCTCCTCTCTATCATCCTTGTGTTTCTCCTTTAACTCACTCAGATGGGGTTCTAAATGCTTTAACACTTCCTGCACCTTGGTTGCACGGTGCTGTAGTGGAAAAAGTACCATCCGCACACATATAGTCATAATGATGACCGCCCATCCTAGGCTATGCCCGGGGACAATAGTAGTGAGCGCGATGATGGCGTTGAGAAGGGGTTGATAGACGATCGTGGAATAGAGATATTTCATGGAATGATTTTTACAAGACAGCGCCGTAGGTCAGCGAGAAGTTCTGGGTGGGAAATGTCGCTAGCATCCTTTTTGAGTCGAATAACGACATCATACCCTGATTGAACATTTGGAACAATTTTTGTTCGCAGTGCTTCAGAAATTCTTCTGCGATTTTTATTTCTCACCACCGCACGTTTTGAAATTTGCGCAGACACGACCACACAAAATCGCGCATCGGGGCGCGTTGTCCTTAAGATGTGGCCTATAAGAAAATTACCGTGACTCCGCACCCCGGATGTCATGGCTCTTTGAATGTCTTCAGTTCTCCGAAGTCGCTGCGTACGCGGCAGCATTCAATAGTTGTTAAACGGTAAGGCGTTTTCGTCCTTTCTGTCTGCGGCGCTTGATCACATTAATACCGCTCGTGGTCCGACTGCGCTTTAAAAAGCCGTGAGAACGACTTCGTTTTCGTTTTTTTGGTTGGTAGGTGACTGACATAACTAGTAAAAATCATTATACACATGTCATACACACCTTGTAAACACTTAGCGGGTAAAGTGGTTTTTTGCGTTGTGGCGTGCGTTGTTGCACACTATACAGGAACTGGAGTAAAACATAACTACACCCACCTATGCAGCAACCCATCAATCATCAAGAACTGTGGCAGAAAGTTCTGACTCAGATGGAATTAGAAACATCTAAAGCAAATTTCGCAACGTGGTTTCAAAACACCACTTTACAAGGCATCCAAGACGGCACCGCGCTCATCGCAGTACCCAATGCATTCGCTAAAGAGTGGTTAGAAAGAAAATATCATCGATCAATTGTCAAGGCGCTCCGAGATCAAACAGATGCGGTGCGTGCAGTGCACTACACTATTAGCTCGCTACTACACAATCAGCGTTTACAGAAAAAAATCGACCAACCAATCGAGGAGCGGCACGAACAGTTGGAATTTAAGGAGTTTTCGGTCGATCGGGAAACAAATTTAAATCCCAAATATACTTTCGATAGTTTTATCGTTGGCTCGTTTAATGAATTGGCGCACGCCGCAGCCCTCTCTATCACGAAGAGCATGGGAACTCTCTACAACCCTTTCTTTGTGTATGGTGGGGTAGGACTTGGAAAAACCCATCTCCTCCAAGCAATTGGAAATGAGGTAAAGAAAATACATCCGAATTACCGAATTTTATATCTCACCTCTGAAAAATTCATGAATGAGCTCATCACGCTCATTCAAAATCGTGAACCACTCGGAGCTTTTAAAGAAAAATATCGCGCGGTTGACCTCCTTATTATTGATGATATTCAATTTATTGCAGGAAAAAATAAAACGGAGGAGGAGTTTTTTCATACATTTAATGTACTCTATGAGTCTGGGAAACAAATTGTATTTTCATCAGATAAGCCCCCACAAATCATCCCAAATCTTGAGGCGCGCCTCCGTTCTCGTTTTGAGGCGGGGCTTATTGTAGATATTGGGCAACCAGAGTATGAGTCTCGACTTGCAATCTTAAAAGCAAAGGCAATTGAGAAGCATTACGTACCACCAGATGAAGTATTGGAATTTATCGCTTCGTTAATTCAACAAAACATTCGTGAATTAGAGGGAGCGTTAAATATACTCATTGCAAAAACACGCATCCGCTCTCAACCTCTCACAATAGATGAAGCAAAACAGACTCTGGAGCAATTAAATATGCAAGCCCAGCGGGTAGTGACCACCTCTCAAATTCTCAAGACTGTGGCTGAATTTTTTGGTATTGAAGAAAAGGATTTATTTGCGCGAAGTAGAAAGAGGGAAGTGGTAAAACCACGCCAAATCGCAATGTATTTATTACGTGAAGATTTTCATGGATCATATCCGTATATCGGACAAAAGCTTGGTGGAAGAGACCACACTACCGCATTACATGCGCATGATAAGATCACCACTGACTTAAAAAAGAATGGAAAACTTGTGGAAGAAATACGACTCATCCGGGAGAAACTGTATAAAACTTCTTAGAAAAATCACCTAACAACACACTCCTAGTAAATTCTTCCCACATTCATCCACACCTTATCCGTACCATACCTATTATTTAAAGATGAAAATTCCATTGCAGCGCAATAATATTACACACTTCCCCACATGCGCACGCAGCTAATAATAGTAATAAGTATTTAATAAAGAATAATTATATTATTACTATGCAATTCGAATGCCCCGCCGAACTTCTGAAAAAATCTGTAAGCTCTGTTGAGCGTATTGTTGGGAAAAATCCAGCAGTCCCAATTTTAAATTCTATTTTAGTAACTTATAGTGGTGGGATAGTAACAGTTGCGGCAACAAATCTTGAAATTGGTGTAGAGACAAAATTTTCCTGTCCAAGTGGAAAGAATGGATCAGTGGCAATCCCAGCGAAAGTATTTTCATCTTTTTTGCTAAACATTGAAAATGCAGAGATGTTGATTATTGGTGTGAGTGCGCACCAACTCTCAATTGATGTGAATAATCAACAAACAAAATTTCAAGCACTATCAGCAGACGAATTTCCACCATTTCCTGTACAACGAGATGTAGCGGTGATTTCCGTGCACCGATCATTATTTATTGATGCAATGGGCCGTGTGATTGTATCTGCCTCCCCATTTAATATTCGACAGGAGTTGGGATCGGTATTGTTTCGTGTGCGACAAGATTTAACATGTGTATCTACCGACAGTTTTCGCCTTTCAGAGGTGCGTATTGCTCCAGGGGAATTCACTACCACAGAGCGCACACAGCAATTTATGATCCCTGTTGGGGTGGTAGAGGAGTGTGTAAGAATTTTTAGAGACACCACAGATGAAATGATTGATCTCCATTTCTCACCACAAGGCGTGATTATACGATCAAAAGATACCACAATTTATTCCCGACTCATCGATGGGACATTCCCCGCGTATGAGGAGATAATCCCAAAACAATTTACCACGGAGTGTGTGGTGGATAGGCAAAAATTATTTCAACATATTAAACAAGCAAAACTATTTTCCGGAAAACTACATGATGTGTATTTATCACTAAAAGTTGGAGAAGGAATCACTCTCACATCAGAGAGTCAGGAGGTGGGCCAATACCACGCGGTGCTCCCAGCGCATATTACTGGTGAAGGGGTGAACATTACATTGAATTGGAAATATCTTTCTGATGCTCTACAAACATTCACTGAGCAGGAGGTGTTTATTGGGGCAAATAAAGGAAAAGACGCGGTGCTTATGAAAAATAGCACCGGAACACACCGACACCTTATTATGCCAATGCGTGGTATTCGAGAATAATGTTTCAGTCGTTTGAGATGTATTTTAGAAAATATAAAAGCACCCTTGCGCGCGTACAAGGGTCTGATCCAGTATTTATTTCCCAAGCACTGACAAATATCTTTCAAGAAAAAAAAATTTCCATTTCTATGGAGTCTCGGGTGATTACACTACAGAAAGGTTGCGTGGTAATACGGGGACTATCAGGAGGGGAGCGGCACATACTCACAAAACAAAAAACACACATCGATCAAGAGATACGGCGCCGCACCGGAGGAGTTATCGTGGAGGTGCGACTAGGATAGGTGCCGCAACGAACCCCCGATTTTCCATAGTGTCGTAGATGTAAATTAAGAGGTCACTCTTGAGAGTTTCCGTAGGATTCTCACCAACACTTCTTATGGGAATTTCCAATGAAATAGCAGTGAAGTTATTCGTTTGTGATTTTACAAAATTACCATCAAAGAATATATCCATATGTTTAATGGGATATTTTGAAGTGGTGTGAAGTGTAAGAGTAAGTGTGGATCCGCCCACCACAGGTTCCGTGGGGATATTTTGCAAAACTCCCTTTGGTTGATACTCAGGTAAATGCACCGTATCTGTTTCTGTGGGGATTGTGGTGTTGTTGGTAATTCCCTGTGTTGTCATCCAAATACTCACGGGCGCTTCCCAATTTTGATATTGAGCGTCTCCGTCGGGGCGATCTGGAATAGGTCCTCTCGGGTCATCTTTATCAACCCAATGCAGAATATCATGTATCTCCTGAATAATACGTTCTTCACGAACATCCTGAGGGGTAAATTCAGTCGCAATTTTCCCCGATATCCGATCGATGGTGTAGGTACGCGATCCCTTCCACTCCCCTTTCAGGATTGGTTTTGAAATAGTGGCGTCAGGAGTGTACGTAGTGAATGGTTCGTGTGGGTATTTCGTGAGCGCGTAGTCCATATATTCTCTCCAGAGAGGGGCGACGATGAATCCTGCCACCTGTTTTACCACTGGAGAATTATCATTATTTCCCGCCCACGTGCCCACTACTACACCACTACTATATCCAACGGCCCATGAGTCTCGAAAATCATTTGATGTTCCTGTTTTTACCGCAACCTCTCCTGAGGAAAAGTAGAGAGGAGATTGCGCACCAAACATTGGCGTGCGCGCTTTGTTATCTGAAAGAATACTTGATATCGCGGCAACGGTCGTGGGTTGGAGCACAGGAGTACTCATAGGCTCATACTCATATACAACCGATCCAATATTCGTTTCAATTTTCAAAATTGCGGAATGTGGTGTGTAAAAACAATTATTTGCGAATGTGGCGTATGCGTTGGTGAGTTCAATTGGCATCACCTCACCCCCACCAAGTACGAGGGAGAGCCCAAACCGACTAGGGTCGGTCAGCGTGGAGATTCCCATTTTTCGCGCGAGCGTGAGCGTAGTATTCATGCCCGTGAGATAGAGCATCTTTACTGCAGGGATGTTAATAGATTGTGCGAGTGCGTCACGGAGCATCATGGGGCCACGGAATTTCAGGTCGTAATTTGATGGCATGTAGGAGGATGTGTTGGTGGTAGAAAATTCCGTCTGCAGGTCAAAAACGACTGTCTCCGGGGTATATCCTTTCTCGAATGCGGCCGCATACACAATAGGTTTAAATGAAGATCCAGGTTGGCGTTTAGCGAGCGTGACGTTGTAGTTCCCATCATGCTCAATGTCAAAGTAATCCCGAGATCCAATCATCGCGAGAATGTGTCCAGTTTTTGGTTCTAACGCAACAAGGCCCGCATTGGTCGCATTAAAATTCTTCGTATTTGACTCGGCATATTTTTTCACCACCTCCTCTCCCTTCGTCTGCATATCAACATCGAGTGACGTGATAATTTTATATCCTTGCCGCTCTACATCGAGTTCCGGGAATTGTTCTTCAAGGAGTGAGCGCACATACATCACAAAGTGTGGGGCGCGGATACCCCGAGAAGAAGGAGCAAGAAACGTCACAGATTCGTTCATACCCAAATTAAACTCTTCTTCCGTGATGTAGTTAAGGTCTTTCATGCGTGAGAGCACCAAATTTTTTCGATCCTCAAGTAAATCACGGTTGTTCCCATACGGAGAGTACCGAGTGGGGGCGTTCGCGATAGCGGCAATATATGCTGACTGAGCAAGTGAGAGTTCCGACGCATGCTTTCCAAAAAAAGTTTCCGCGGCGGATTCAACTCCATATGCATTTGATCCGTACGGGATCTCATTAAGGTATAAGTTAAGAATCTCGTCTTTTGCATACACCGTCTCAAGTTTCAGGGCGATGATTGCTTCTTTAATTTTTCTCGTTATGGTCTGTCTGGGGTTGAGTAGTGCATATTTTACCAATTGCTGTGTGATAGTTGACCCTCCTTGTTTAATCTCTCCAGAGAGCACATCAACGATCAGTGCGCGAAGAATCCCACGGATATCTACGCCGGGGTGAGAGTAAAAGTCCGCGTCCTCAATTGCGACTGTTGCATTTTTTATATTTCTCCCAATTTCCTCAAAAGGTACTACTGTGCGGCGCTCCTCGCCGTGCAGCTCCCAAAGTAAAATTTGCCCGGTGCGATCATATATTTTTGTGGATTCCACCACCTCTCTTTCCGCAAGGCTTTCAATATTCGGGATCGCAATAAAATAGAACAACAGCATAAATGCAATCATTCCGATGAGCAGTAAAGTCGCCGTAGCAACGGCGACGGACAATGCGGGATGTTTTTTAGCAATTCGAAATATTCGTTTCATGTGTGATGAGAAAATACCCTGCCGATCAGGAGGGTATATTCTTTGTGCGCTATATCAATTCATCTTCTTCAATTGCGTCCGCAGCCTCTTCACTTTTCCCATCGAGGAGTGCCTCCTCTAATTTTGCAGTTTCTACTTCCTCGACTTCATCTGGCATGAATTCTTCAAACTGATCCATAATGCATTAGTGTCAAATGAGACCCCTAGTAATCAGTGCTCTATTCTTATCAAGAACCAGCTCATGTGTAAAGAGTGTGCAGTGAATGTGGATAACCTATGGACGATACAAGCGTTCAGCCGTGATGGCAATGGCGATCGCGTCCATCACGTCATCCTGTAAAACTCCTGAAGGGGCAGTGAGAATTCGCTCTACCATATGTCCCACTTGCTCTTTTTCTGCTCTCCCATGGCCTGTGAGCGCAAGTTTTACTTGATTTGGGGTAATGTCGAGTACAGGGATGTGATTTCCCGCAAGTAAGGCGAGCACGACTCCACGAGCCCCAGCAACTCCAATAGCAGTTTTGGTGTTTTTAGACATGTAGAGTGTTTCAACCCCAGCGGCACTCGGCGTATAGAGTGCAATAATGCGCGCGAGTGCGGCCTGTACCTCGAACAGTCGCTCAGCAAGTGAGAAGTTTGTAGGGGTTTCAATGAGGGACGCATGTATGAGTTCTATGCGCCCTGACGTATGCGGAGAGACCACCGCAACCCCTAATCTTCCATACCCCGGGTCGATCCCAATGATGTTCATTCACCCGATTCATTCGTATAAATATCCTGGACATCCTCATGATCATCTAAGACCTCTACCAGTGCCTCGAGTGCGGATCGATCTTCTGTCGAAAGCGCCACCATGGAATAGGTTTTTGGCACCCACCCCTCGCTTGTTTTATCAAATGCCCAGAGCACGCTCCCAGCCTCCGCCCATTTCCCGCGGTGCTCTTTCAGGAGATGTTTTATTTCATTTGAGGTGCGGTTATTATTGTCCGAAATACCCAGCAGCAGCATTGCGACTCCACCAGGCCCATACGCCTCATACATCACGGTGGCGAGTACATCTTCTCCCACACCCGTTGCCTTGGTAATTGCGCGCTCAATATTATCGCTCGGCATATTAAACGAACGCGCTTTCTCTATGGCGGACGCGAGCGTTGCGTTGGCGCTAGGATCAGACCCCTTGTCTCTCGCGGCTATCGTGATTGCGCGTGCAAGTTTCGAAAATAAATTACCACGCTTCGCATCAGTCGTGGCTTTCTTGTGTTTGATTTGCGCCCACTTTGAGTGTCCCGACATATCGATTCACTTGTCGTTGTGTGTTGATAATAATTTCCCGCACACTATTTGCGTTTGGGATGTCTTTAATGACAAAGCTCTTATCTCCCGCCGTATGAATGGTGATAGTACCAAAATGGAGAAGAGTTGCAAGAAAGGTGAAAGTTTCTACCGTGACGTCCTGGACATTTTCTACACCAAATTCCGAAATTTCTCGATGAAAGAGTCCCCGTTGCTCAATGTCAATCACACGCTCATTGGTAAGTACCCACACGTCAAGCCAATAATATACTAGCTCTATCAGTAGCGTTGCGGTGAGTATCAGCCAAAAAATCACGAGCACAAAAAGCCCAAGCGTGCTGGAGAGGGCAATGGTTGGTATGGGCGCCACGCGAGACACAAGTAGGAGTATTGCAGGGGGGATAATTGCAATGAATATAGTTGAAATAATAGGAAGCAGTAGCACCGCCCAGTGACGATGCATTATCACTACAATATGCTCAGTGTCTCGAAGGTGAATCATTTGAATAGCATAAATGAATTCCATGGCACTTGTGTAAATGCAACGAGAGACATTAAGAGAAGGACTATCATCAGTGGGATAAGCACGTAGAGTAGTCGATGAGGAGGCTCTCCGGGTACCCGATACGTGTGGAGATGCCACAAATTTATTGCAATAAAGAGGGAGTAGAGGAGAAGAAATCCACCAAATCCAATGAGAGGAAGTACCGGCATAGTTACGAGGCGATGAGGGGCGGCTGTCCTTCCGGAAGAGAGATCCCCATGTGCGCATATGCGTGAGATGTCGCAAGGCGACCGCGCGGTGTGCGCTCAATAAAGCCAAGTTGCAAGAGGTATGGTTCATATAGCTCTTCAATGGTGCTGGTGTCTTCGGAAATTGCTGCAGCAAGAGTGCTCACTCCGACCGGGCCTCCACGAAACTTTACGATCAGCGCCTCGAGGAGTCTACGATCCTCCGCATTCAATCCTTGTTCGTCAATCTCAAGGAGTTTTAATGCTTTCACCGCCGCATCTTTGGTAATATGATCACTCCCCGATACGGTTGCGACATCACGGCAGCGTTTTAAAAGTTGGTTTGCAATACGTGGCGTTCTCCTGCTGCGCTCGGCAATAAGAAGAATGGCATCATCATCGGTTGGAATGCCGAGCACACGAGCGGATCTGCGCACGATACGCTCAATCTCACTCGGGTCGTAGAATGTAAGCCGATATGCGCCGCCAGAGAATCGTGAGCGCAATGGGCTTGAAAGAAGCCCTGCACGCGTCGTTGCGGCAAGTAATGTGAATGGAGGGAGATCTAATTGAATGGTGCGCGCTGACGGCCCCTTCCCAATAATAATATCAATCGTGCGCGACTCCATCGCAGGGTAGAGAACTTCTTCGACGAGCTTATTCATACGGTGGATTTCATCGATAAAGAGCACGTCTCCCGGAGAGAGATTGGTCAGTAGCGACGCAAGATCCCCCACGCGCTCAATAGCGGGACCAGATGTAATTTTCATCTGCGCATGCATCTCGCGCGCGATTAAATGCGCGAGCGTTGTTTTGCCAAGCCCTGGGGGGCCGTAGAACAATACGTGCTCGATCGGCTCGCTACGCTTTGTGGCAGCTTCAATGAGAATACGGAGCGTATTCTTAATCTGTTCCTGCCCAATGTACTCATCCCACGTCTGCGGACGGAGCGTCACGTCGAGCGTAGAGTGAGATCCTGGGGTCGAAATGTCGTTTTCGGAGCTTGACATACGCATCAAATTCTGCTAACATTAGCCTAGCATATTTACTGATTCCCTGTGGGAGCCTCTAGGTAATTAAGGTTATCCTTATCTGCGCCGCTTTTAGTACATGGGTGATCTGGCGTCCCGACTTGTCGGGAAGTGCTGGGCCATTCCTCGAAGAGGCGCTCCGTCCTGCTTCGGTGGGACAAATTACCTAGGGACTTCTGGAGGGAATTTTTTATTTTTATATCACCAGCGATACTGTGCGCGCAACAAAAAAATATTCCAGGGATGCCTGGAATATTTTTTTCTATAAATATTATTGTTTAGAAATATATTATTCACTCCCCACGACGCGCACCACTTCTTCCAAGCTTGTTGCACCGGCAATCACCTTTAACATTGCGTCTTGATACATTGTGAGCATCCCTTGCGCGCGCCCTGCTTCAAAAAAATCCGCTTCAGATGGGGTGCCAAGCATGAGTCGCTCGACCGTATCATCAATGCGAAGTGCTTCGTAGACACCGATTCGTCCTTTATATCCAATAGTTGTACATTCTTTACATCCCGGCGCGCGCCATATCAGGATCTCTTTTGGGATAATGCTCGCGTGTACCTTTGGAATACTTTGTAGCGCTGTCTCAATGCGTGCGCGCTCCTCTGCGTTCGGGGCGAATGATTGTTTACAGTGACTGCAAAGTTTACGCACTAAACGTTGCGCAATTGCGAGATTCACTGCCGGCGCAATAATATTTGGCTTCACTCCAATATCGATAAGACGAGGGATGGTGCCCGCAGCATTGTTTGTGTGGAGTGTTGAAAATACGAGGTGCCCGGTAAGTGCGGCGTGTAGCGCGGTTTGTGCAGTTTCTAAGCTTCGGATTTCTCCAATCAGAATAACATCGGGATCTTGTCGGAGAATGGCCGCAAGACCAGTCTCAAATGTATAATGTCCCGCGGCGTCAATTTGTGTTTGTGTAATACCAGAGAGATGATACTCGATAGGGTTTTCAATGGTGATAATCTTAATATCGGGGGATTGCACTTTTTTAATAAACGCATAGAGCGTTGTTGTTTTTCCAGAACCCGTGGGACCCGTGGTAACAATCATGCCATTTGGGCGCTCGAGCTCCTTGATGATGAGCTCGTATACCGGGCGTTGCATTCCCAGATCCTCAAGAGAAAGCGCAATCGTTTTTGGATTGAGTACGCGCATCACGAGCGATTCTCCGTTTGGGCCGGGGAGTGAAGAGACGCGCACCTCAATGTCGCCAGTTGATTGGCGAATCGTAAATCTCCCATCTTGTGCGCGGTCGTGAATATTGAGTTTTAATTCCGATACAAGCTTAATACGAGAAAGTAATAGTTTATATATTTCGTTCGAAATGGTGGTTGCTTGGTGGAGTACGCCATCGAGACGATACCGAAGCACTGTATGTTTTTCCTCTTGCTCCAAATGTACGTCGGAGGCATCAAGTGCAAGAGATCCTGCGAGAATAAGTTCCAGTAAATCTGTTGCGCGAAACTTTTCACTGTTTTCTGCGGCCGTGGTGATGAGTGCCCCAAGGTCTGTAATTGATCCTACATTCTCTTGAAATGTTTTTAGACGATCTACCGCAATATCAACGATTCCGGGGGGCGCATCATTCCCCGTAACAATTTCGGCGTATCTATTCCACGCATGTTCAAGCGACGGGAGTGACACTAAATATAAATCAAAGAGAAAGCGCTGTTTTGTGAGCGATTGAATCATTTCTTGCGTTGCGGGGAGTTCTGGATTTTTTACGGCAATGCGCAATTTTCTCGACACGCGTTCGAATATTGCAATACCGGTACGACGTGCTTCAGACTCAGAAACAAGTTTGAGCGCATCAAGATCAATAGGAAGTACGCGAAAATTGATATACGGAAGTCCGAAGCGCTCCGCCATAACAGAGGCAAGCTTCTCCGCTTCCTCGAGATGTGCACGTTTTAGTCTTGCGTCGGTATCGTCGGACTTCGAAAAGTTCGTCACGACTTCATTGTACCGAGTCCCATGGAGAGCAGCAATTTTCGTACGTTGCGCTCGGCCTCGGTAAACGATCCCATGTAGGGGAGCATCACATGTGTGCTACTGCGCGCAACGCCCAAGTTTGCGGCAATTTGCTGTAATGCGTGCTCGTTTCTACTATGTACAAGCCCAGTGACATCACGCCCGAGTTCCTGCCATAACACCACAATAAACTCAGGGCCACCGGAAAGTGATTCCATTGACGGCACGAGTGCAAGCGCGTCGGTTGGGGTCGCTTCTGTCTTTAAAAAGTCGTCTGGCGAGATAAATGACCAGAGTGTGTTTAGTTCCAATTCCTCTCGTGAGCGGAACAACATACGAGACAGTAGTTTCAGATTCCCCGCTTTTGCAGTTGCCGCTCCCGATCGTGCGATCGAAATGTGTTTGTATGTTTTATTTTGATACATGCGTTGCAGTGTTTCCTGCTCGGTTTCGGTGTTTGGAAATCCAACGGTAATAAGGAGATCGCATTCGGGGAGCGCTTCTTCAAATGTAAAATGTTGCGTGTCGAGTTCACGGTAGCTTGTAAAATATACCGTGAGTGCATCGCCCTTGCGCTCATATCGGAGTTCTTCAATCGGAATGTCTGCAGTGTTGACGGTAAGCGCAAAATCGCGAGGAGGGAGTTTCTCGTTAAATAGCATATTCCAGTGATCATTGGTGACACCGGGATTGCCAAGCAGAAATCCTTTTTCTCCGGCAGCTTTTTTGACCGCAAATGCGGCAAGAAGCGCCTCATGAGTTGGTGAGGGGGGGACAATAATACCCACCAGACGTGCTTGCTCGATGTCTGATTTCAGATCATGCATGGACTGCTTATACCATGAATGCCAAAAAAACGCAAGCGGAGTAAGGTCTTTTGGCGCACATAGCACTTGACAGCGGAGCTGTGCACCTGTTGACAATATGAATATTTCAAGGTATAATTGTTTTAGATTAAAAAAGTCCGCCTTCAATTCAGGGGGCGCGTGAGGAGGAAAATAAATGGGATGGGGTTGGACTTTGATAACGACAATTTTCCTGATTTTCATCAGGAAGTAGGAGAAAAGAAATGAAGTACTTTACAGCGTTTGTTACCGCGGTTGTGATGATTGCGATGACCGCACCGGCGTTCGCGCTCTATTGCGACCATCGTGGGTGCCATGATGAAGCTCCACCCGTTGTGACGACGCACCGCGACAACACACAGCCGTACTCGTACGGCAGACCCACTCGGTACGATTCATACGGTGGGTCAGGTAGGTACGGATTTTCCGGTGGATTTTCCATCGGCGGCGGGAATGGTTACGGTGGAAGCTCGATGCCCACGCTTGGCTCCAATGGAGGAGATAGCGCATGCAGGAGGGAGTGCACACAGGTTGCTCTTGGCTTGCTTTACAGCAAGTGCATTGATCAGTGTGTGGCCAACGATGGCCACAATGACCCAGCGCCCGGTAATGCAATTCCCGGCAACCTGGCGGCACCGATCTACTCGAAGCCATCAGCGACACCGACTGCGCACGCTTCTCTAGGGGAAAGCGCGGGTGGAGCGGTCGACTGTGCGACGCTCGAGCGTATTTGCCGGGGGACTACCGGTGAAGCGGCCAGCGAGTGCTGGCGGGCGCTCGATGAGTGCGATTAGGGTAGCGGCAATGGTGCTGCGAACCCACAACATAAAATGGACGATTCAGGAGGAGTCGTCCATTTTTTTATTTCAGCACCACTTTAAATAAAAAGTGGTGCTGAATTTATTTGTGCGAGCCACACAAAAACAATGTTGAGTTGAATGGAGTTCATGGTACGCTACCGATATGAAAGTGCTAGTAGTGACTACAAAAAAATCAGATTTTATCAAAGCAGTGCGCGCATTTGCCGCTGGACTACTTGAAAAAGATTTACACCTCAAAACCGCTCTAGTTGTTACGCTGAATGGAGAGCTTGGCGCAGGAAAAACAACATTTGTACAGGAACTTGGGCGCATCCTTGGTGCGCACGGACGTATTCTCTCCCCTACATTTATTGTGGTGAGATCTCACGAAATCACAAAAGAGCCATGGACGACACTACATCACATGGACTGTTATCGATTAAAGACCGCGAGCGAACTGGGATCAGTCGGATGGAAAGAAATGTATGCAGACCCCCGCGCGATTATTTGTGTGGAATGGGGGGAGCGTGTAAAATCGGCGCTTCCTAGAAAACGAATTGATATTGAAATTGAGGGAAATAAAAATCCTACCCACCGTACACTTTCATTCAATTTTCATGGCCTCTAAAAAACAATCTTCGAAACATACAATCGTGCTTCTCGATACACATGCGCTCATTCACCGCGCGTACCACGCACTTCCAGATCTTGCATCTCCCACCGGAGAGCCTGTTGGTGCGGTGTATGGCGTAGCAACCGTGCTCATGAAGTTAATAAAAGAATTAAAGCCAACACACATTGCCGCTGCGTTTGATCGTGCGGAGCCAACGTTTCGACACCAAGTATATGAGGCGTATAAAGCGCAGCGTCCAGAAACTGACGAAGCGCTGGTGCGTCAGTTTGCATCCGTCCGTGAGCTCGTTGCCGCGTTTAACATTCCTGTCGTGGACGCTCCTGGGTTTGAGGCAGATGACATTATCGGCACGCTTGCTAAAAAATTTGCAAGCAAAGGGGACCGCATCATTATCGCATCGGGAGATCTCGACACACTACAACTTGTCGTTGGTGAGCAAGTGTGCGTCTACACACTTCGCAAGGGGATTCAGGACACCATACTTTACGACGAAAAAGGAGTGAAAGAACGATTTGGATTTGTTCCAGAATTACTCCCAGATTTCAAGGGATTAAAAGGAGATCCGTCAGACAATATCATTGGCATTAAAGGGATAGGGGAGAAAACTGCCTCATTGCTGGTCGGGGAATATGGAGATTTAGAACATATTTATAAGGCACTCAAAAAATTGCCGCACCCGAAGTGGTTAAAGCCACGCATTGCGGAGTTGCTCAAAAATGGAGAAGAAGAAGCGCTATTTTCAAGGGAACTTGCACGTATTCGTTTTGACGCGCCGGTGAGCGTTTCTATAGACGACCTGAAGCTGCAAGTGAATACCGAACGAGTGTCTGAATTTTTTACTCGTTTCGGGTTTCGGTCATTGGTGCAACGTGTGCGTGATTTGAATGGTGAGCGTGCGTCCGATGCGGAGTCGCAACCGGCGCTTCTTGTTGTTGCGGAACCAACAGTGATGGAGGTCACAAAAGAAAACGAACGTGCGTATGCATCAGACGTAGCGAGCGGTGTACAAGTGATTGCGGTATTGGGAGACGGCGCGATTGTAGTGACGAATAGTCATGAATGGAGAGTAGACCTTGCACGCGCCGCGCGGACACTCGCGAGCACCACGCATCCAGAGAGTATTATTTTGCATGATGCAAAGCCTCTACTCAAAGCATGTATGGAGCAAGGGCTTACTATTCCTCGATATGCGGGGGACACCGTTATTATTGAATGGCTACTTGATTCGCAAAGGCGCACCTCGGATATTGAAGATCTTGCACGTCTCTACGCGCCACATGGCAGCGTTTCCGCGCGAGCGCTCATCCAAGCGCACGAAGCGCAATACAAAAAAATTACTGACCAATCCCTTGCTGCAATATATACGGACATGGAGCTCCCATTAACCCCTGTACTCGCTTCGATGGAGTTTGTGGGGGTGCGCGTAAATAGCTCGTTACTTGGAGTGCTACAGAAAGAGACGGGCGCACGTATTGCAGATCTCGAAGAGCGCATTGTTAAGGCGGCAGGAATGGCATTTAACATCCAGTCCCCAAAGCAATTAGGGGAAGTGTTGTTTGAAAAACTGGGGATTGGCGTAAAAGGTATTAAAAAGACAAGCACCAGCGCGCTTTCCACTGCGCAATCTGAACTTGAAAAAATTAAAGACGCGCACCCCATCATTACTTTGATATTGGAGTACCGCGAACTCACAAAGCTACAAAATACATACATCTCATCTCTTCCGGAGTTGGTGGGGAAAGACGGCAGAATTCATACGACGTATCAGCAAACAGGCACAGTGACGGGGCGCGTTTCTTCGCATAATCCCAACCTACAAAATATTCCAATCCGCACAGAGCTTGGAATGGAAATTCGAAAGGCGTTTATTCCGTCTGATGGATATACGCTCGTGTCATTTGATTACTCTCAAATTGATTTACGTGTCGCCGCCGCACTTTCCGAGGATAAAATAATGTTAGAGGCATTTGCGGCAGGGGAAGATATTCATACAGTCACCGCAGCGCGAGTGAATGGAGTAGCAGCGAGTGCCGTGACAAAAGAGATGCGTCGTCAGGCAAAAGTTATTAACTTCGGCATTCTTTACGGAATGGGATCGACCGCACTTTCAGAGCTTACCGGCACCACACGAGCAGAAGCAAAAGAATATATTAGACAATACTTCAACGCGTTCTCCGGCATAGAGAGATATATTGAACAAACAAAAGTATTCGCAAGAAAACATGGCTATGTGGCCACTGCGCTTGGGCGACGCCGATATTTACCAGCAATCAATTCGAATCAATTTCGTGCATCTCGCGAAGCGGAGCGTATGGCGGTGAATATGCCGATTCAAGGAACTGCTGCTGATATTATCAACCAAGCCATGATTGATATTGCAAGAGAATTTCATTTGATAGAACGACCAAAAGATTCTGTGCGCATGTTGCTACAGGTGCATGACGAACTTGTGTTTGAAATACGAACATCTGAAGTGCTGACAGCAACTCAGCGCATTCGCGAGCTCATGGAGGGCGCCTCAACGCTTTCAGTGCACATGAAAGTAGATGTGCGTGAGGGGGAAAGTTGGGGGGCGCTCCACGCCATTTCCTAACATTTACATAAAATAGTGATATAATTTATCCATGTTCGTTGCAGAGCGTCATATACGCATGGATCGTGAAGGGCGCATTCTCCCGCGGATGGGGAAGTCGCTTTTCATTCGTCTTTTTCTCTCACTCATCTCACTTGCGTTCATCCCATTGGCGCTCGTTGGTATTTTTGCTTGGACCACATTTCAAACACTGATCAATGCCGTTGGAGGAGTATCCGTTCCCGCGGTGCTTGCCACTAATCTCATTGCGCAAGGAATATACATTTTTCTGTACATTATGATTATGGCGTTATTTATTGCCTACGTCATGTCAAGAAGTATCACACAATCTTTGCGCACGCTCACCGGAGCGGTGGAACAAATTACCACAGGAGATCTTGACCTCTCGTTTCGGATTACACGCAAGGACGAGATTGGAATTCTCGGACAATTTTTTAATGACATGATTCGCAAACTCAAGGAGGTGACTGAGCGTCAGCAATCTATTTCAAAAGTAAAGTCCGAATTTATTTCTATCACCGCCCATCAACTACGCACACCACTTTCAGCAATGAAGTGGGCGCTCCACCTGCTACAAGAGGGCGATCTTGGAAAAATTAATAAAAAACAGGAGGAAATTGTGCGAAGAACCTTTGAAGAGAATGAACGCATGATTCAGCTCGTGAATGATCTGCTCAATGTAGCGCGCATTGAAGAGGGAAGGTTTGGATATAATTTTACGCCACTCAACATTAATGATCTTGTTGCAACCACAGTGCGAGATCACGAACTCACTGCTACCCAAAAGAATCTTAAAATCGCATGTGCGCTTCCAACGGAAATATTTACTGCGTTTGCTGATCGTGAGCGCCTGGGTTTAGCGCTCACAAATTTAATTCGCAATGCACTTTCTTATTCCATTAAGGGTACTACTATTGAGGTGGCGATGAAGAAGTTAAAGGAAGATTATGTGCAGATTTCGGTGTCCGACCAAGGTCTTGGGATTGCAGACGAGGACAAAGAACGGATATTTTCAAAGTTTTTCCGCGGTGCGAATGTGGTAAAGCAAGAAACAGCAGGGAGTGGCCTTGGACTATTTATTACACGAAATATTATTGCCCAACACGGGGGGTCTATTTGGTTTGAATCTGCGCTTGGCAAGGGAACGACTTTTTATTTCACCTTGCCGCTGTCAAAGCGTCTCGTGCCCCCTTCCGAGCGAGCCCCAGTAGAAACAGCGGGGATATAGACGAACAGAGTATGCGAGTGGTAACCTATAGCTACAAATATGGCAATATCAACAGATCAAATTACTATACTTCTCGTTGAAGATGATAAGTTCCTTCGGGATCTTATTTCTGGAAAATTGAGACAGGAGGGCTATACCGTTGTAGAGGGGGTAGATGGAGATGAGGGACTTCGATTGCTGAAAGAAAAAAAACCATCCATTGTGCTTCTTGACCTTGTAATCCCGGGAATCGACGGTTTTGAGCTTTTGAAAACAGCAAAAGGAGATACTTCCGTGAGCGCGATTCCGATTATTGTGCTCTCAAACTTGGGCGCAAAAGAAGATATCGATAAAGCAATGGCACTTGGTGCACACGACTTTCTTGTAAAAGCGCACTACACTCCTGCGGAAATTGTGCAGACCGTAAAGGATATTATCCAAAAAGCGTACAACTAATTGTATGGAGCTCATTCTGCTTGCCGGAACAGATATTCGGCGCACTTTTTTACGCGCGCAAAAAATGAAGTCGGACGCTATGCGCACGGGAGCAAGTGTGCTCGAGTGTGATGCCGACGAGGAGAGTGGCAATATCGTGAGCATGCTCAGTGCGCAGTCACTGTTTGCAGAGCGCCGATTTATTCTTCTAAAAAATATACTCGCACATATCGAAATTTCCGATCATGTGCTGGCATGGTGTAAGGATCAGAAAAAAAGCGAAGACACGCTCTGCGTGCTCGAAGGGGGCGCGCTCACAAAAACATCAGGAAATACTCTGTTTGCGTACATGAAGAAGCACGGTGAAGTTGCGATGACTGATCTGCCAGCGGCCATCAAGCAGGCAACACGAAACGATGTCTATCATTTTGTGGATACTTGTCTACGAGGAGACGTGCGCGGAGCACTGAGTGAGTATGCACTACTCACGCGGACAGGTATTACCGTGGAAGAATTGTTCTGGGCGATTCATTGGCAGGTACAAGCGCTTGGATATGTTGCCGAAGCGTCGCGCACACTCGCGAGAGAAGATGAAATAGCGAAATCGACCAAACTCCATCCGTATGTGGTGAGTAAAAGTATGAGACTCATGAAAACGATTCCTCCGGGGTTTCTTACGAAAACATTTAGCAGATTACGCGCGATCGACGTACAAATAAAAACAACGCCATCGAAATTCGATGACGTGTTTCTGCACTTTTTACTCACTACGTAGTTACGAGCGTTTCGCGACGAGTTTTGCTACGAGTGCCTTTCTGCGACTCGCCGTATTTTTTGAGATAATTCCACCATGCGCAGCCTTATCAATTGCTTGATATGCCTCGGGGAGTAGTTTTTTTGCTTTTTCTAACTCACTTGCGAGTGCGAGGTTACGCAAGTCTTTTATTACGTCTTTCATTGCACGACTGCGGCGCAAATTAAAGACGCGGCGTGACGCAGATTGCCGGAGAGCCTTCTTTGCTGATCGAGTATTTGGCATGACTCATACGGTATCACGTGGGGGGCGAGGTGGCAAGTCACTGGATAACGACGTGAGAACGTCGCGAATTTCGGCGGCTTTCTCAAAATCTAGTCGGTTTGCGGCCTCCAACATTTCCTGCTCAAGTTCGCGCGTGAGCGCGCGCGCGGAGAGCTCGTGGCGACTTTTTTTGATAAGCGCCGCGAGTTGCGCAGGAGTACGTTGTTTTGTTGAGCGGAATGACTCAAACAGATCTTCTCCTACGGGCTTATGTAACGAAGTGGGGACCATGCCGTGCGCAGTATTGTGTTCTATTTGCAATGTTCTTCTCCGAGCAGTTTCATCCAGGGCTCTGCGCATAGAATCAGTCACGCGGTCTCCATAAAAAATCACATGCCCATTCTGGTGTCTGGCCGCGCGTCCAATAGTTTGAATCAATGTGGTCGCGTTTCGTAAAAATCCTTCTTTGTCCGCGTCGAGTATACAGATCAGCGCAACCTCTGGGAGATCAAGTCCTTCTCGGAGCAAGTTAATACCAACAATAGCATCAATTTCTCCAAGGCGGAGTTTTCGTAAAATATCGGGGCGTTCCAGTGTTTTAATATCGGAGTGCAGATACGTCACACGAATTCCTTTTCCTTCTAAATATTCCGAAAGGTCTTCGGCATTCCGTTTGGTAAGACATGTGACGAGCGAACGCTCCCCACGACGTGCGCGCTCAATAATTTGTGTGCTTGCGTGTTCCACCTGCCCTTCAATAGGCTCAAGAGAAATAGTAGGATCGAGGAGTCCTGTGGGGCGGATGAGTTGTTCGACTACTGGACCACGTTGTGTCTCAAACACCGTTGGTGTTGCAGAGACATATATTGTGGTGTTTGTGCGAGATTCAAATTCTTCAAACGTGAGCGGCCGATTATCGAGCGCTGATGGCAAACGAAATCCGAAATCGACGAGTGTTTGTTTGCGTGCGCGGTCTCCATTGTGCATTCCGCGAATTTGTGGAAGCGTCATGTGTGATTCATCGACGAATGTAATAAATCCTTCTGGGAAATAATCAATCAGCGTGTGTGGGGGAGTCCCCGGAGCACGCCCCTCGATGGGGCGAGAGTAGTTTTCAACGCCCGCACAATATCCCGTTTCTTTAAGCATCGCAATATCAAACAGCGTGCGTTGATTTAACCGCTCTGCTTCCAATATTTTTCCAACTTTTTTCAGTTCCGCAATACGCGCTTCTCGTTCGGCATCGATAATACCAATTGCACGTGTGAGTTTGTAGCTCGCAGTGACGAAATGCTTCGCAGGGAATAGTGTAATTTCTGGGACAAGCGTCCACGTAGGATCAGTCATACTCACATTTCCTACGCGAATGCGATCAACGGTGGATCCAAAAAGTTCAATGCGGGTAACGCCGCTTCCGTCCGGTGCGTAAATTTCTACAAGCTCTCCTTTTACCCGAAACGTCCCTGGAGTTTTCTCCACCTCATTTCGATGGTATTGAAGTGTCGCAAGCGATCGCAAGAGATCGCTACGATGCATTGCTTCTCCGGTACGGAAGTGCACCGCCATCTGACCATATTCCTTTGGATCCGCAAGTCCATATATTGCCGACACTGACGCGACCACAATGACATCACGCCGCGTCAGTACCGCCGCGGTAGCTGCGTGGCGGAGCTGATCCAAAAATTCATTGATCTTTGCATCTTTTTCTATATATGTATCGGTTGAGGGGAGGTAGGCTTCCGGCTGATAATAATCGTAGTACGATACAAAATAATGTACGGCGTTACTGGGGAAAAATGATTTAAACTCTTGGTAGAGTTGTGCCGCAAGCGTCTTGTTATGCGAAAGGACGAGCGTAGGACGCCCCAGCGCTTGAATCATGTTCGCCATCGTGAACGTTTTCCCCGATCCCGTAACGCCAAGGAGTGTCTGATATTGATTCCCCTCGCGTACACCACGAAGCAACCCTTCAATGGCGCGGGGCTGGTCACCGGTGGGGACGTAAGTGGACGACAGTATAAATGGCGTTGGTTCGCTGTGCATGTGTCGGGTATAGTACCAGTATGCAGGTCGGGATGTATTTCAACAATTTACTATTTTTCTTGATATGATTGCGCTTCTTCGTGGCACGGTTGCGTTTCGGTCACTCAAGCATGTCATCGTGGACGTTGGAGGTGTGGGATACCAAGTGTTCATGTCCGATACCGATTTGGGGCGCGTAGGAATAGAGGGATCCCACATTGCACTGCACACGCACTTGCATGTGCGTGAGGATGTCATGGATTTGTATGGATTTTTTTCACGCGCCGAACTCACGTTTTTTCTACAACTCATTTCTATTTCCGGTATTGGCCCTCGTTCTGCACTCGGCATTCTTGGTGTTGGTCCCGTTGATCAGTTGCAACGCGCAATAGCCGCAGGGGACATGCGGCACCTCACAAAAGTTGCAGGTATAGGAAAAAAGACTGCTGAAAAAGTAGTTCTGGAACTACGAGATAAATTGAGTGGTGGGGCGGAGCATGTAATGTATACCAGTGGCGACGCAGATGCGCTTGAGGCATTAATATCGCTGGGGTATTCCGGGGAAGAGGCACGAGACGCACTTCGCGGTATACCAAGCGATGTCATAGAAATAAAGAAACGCGTACAAATGGCGCTTCGTAGTCTTGGGAAGAAAGGAAGTGAATAGTTGCAGGTCTGCCATTCTACTGCTACAGTGTCCCCAATGACTTCGCGCAATCCAAAGAGCTGGAAAATATTTATTCGCACAAAGAAAGCGGATCTTCGCCGTGCCGGCACGATCGACAGCGAAGTGAAGACCATCATTGCCAGTGAATATGCGCGCCTCAAAGCAGCTTCCGTTGCTCCAGCGGTTGAAAAAAAACCGAAGCGGAAAGCAGCAAAAGCAAAAAAGACTCCCAAAAAGTAATTTGGAAGCAACGGCAATTCTCCATAATATTCGCTCCCTTCAAAACGTCGGGGCGATGTTTCGTACTGCAGACGCGGCAGGAATTCACACGCTCATACTTTCTGGGTATACTCCGTCTCCCACAGACCTATTGGGGATAGTGCGAAAAGAATTTGCAAAAACCGCGCTAGGGGCGGAGCGAAATGTGGTATGGAGTCATACAAAAAATATTGGAGCGAGTATTCGTGCGTTCAAACAACAAGGATATGCAGTGTATGCAATTGAGCGGACGAGAAATGCAAAAGATATCTTTTCATATACCGTTAAAAAACCGTTAGTATGTATTATGGGGAATGAAGTGCGGGGGCTTTCAAAAAGCGTGCTTGGTAAGTGCGATGCAATACTTTTCATACCTATGCGCGGCAAAAAAGAATCTCTCAATGTATCTGTTGCGTTCGGGATTGCCGCGTATCAACTGGTGCGGGATAAAAAATAGGCCCCCATACACCTTGCGGCGGGGGGCCTTTGCGATATTCAGTTTTTCCCGGCTATCTACTAATCGGCGTATCCTCCTCAAAAAACTTTATCTGACCACCTGACCCTGCGAATTATCGCTTGACCAGGTGGAGCTTTGCTCTCGAGCGCGGCCGCGGTGCCGGCGTCACGTGCATTCCGAACTCCATCAGTCCGTGTACACGGTCGACCGTTTCCTCATCGAGGCAGAACTCAGGAGAAGCGTCGGACATGTCGTCCTCCGTTTCCCAACCACGATCATCCTCGTTTTTTATCGGGAGCATTCGCATGCACCCGTCTCCGGTCAGCTCCTTAATGATTGCCCTCACCCTCATCCTCCTCGAAATATTGGAACGCCGCCAAAGGTGGGCAAGATCTGCGTTCGTCGGTGAGTATACTACACACCCCAGTATCTGTCAAGCCTTACTATTCCTTTTCCTATGCTAAAATACCTCATCTTTTTGTATGGCACACGCAAACTCAGTTACTTCCATTACCCTTACGACGTCTGATAGTAAGCGTATTGTCGGGGATTATTACCATGGGTCCACGACCGCGGGAATCGTGCTGTTGCATATGATGCCTGCTACGCGCGAATCATGGGACGAAGTGGCGCTCAAATTGCAAGATCATGGTTTTCACGTACTCACCATTGATCTCAGGGGGCACGGTGAATCAGAGGGTGGGCCAGATGGATTTCACTCTTTCACAAATACAGAACATCAAGCAGCCATTCATGATGCTGAAGCTGCAGCGGCCTATGTACAGGCACAAGGGGCAACGTATCTCCATGTGATGGGCGCTTCGATAGGAGCAAATCTTGCACTCCAGATGGTCGCGAATTCTGCTGATGTTGCTACCGCAGTATGCATCTCGCCGGGGATTGATTATTACGGCGTGCGCGCTATTCCAGCGGCGGGGAAGGTGCGAGAAGAACAATCAATCATGTTGCTTGCCGCACGCGACGATACGCGCATGGGAGAGGAGCAGCCAGACACCATCCTCAAACATATCGCAGACGCCAGTCACGGGCGAGCGCAAGTAGAAATTTTTGATGAAGGGGGACATGGGACAGACATATTAATGCAGTGGCCGGATTACATTGACACGATTATTGATTGGATGAGTGCTCACGCATAATTATGGAACACGACATTGTTTTTGATATAGAAACAGAAAAATCGTTTGATGAAGTGGGAGGACGAGATCATCTCATCGATCTTGGGGTGACGGTTGTGGGCGTATATTCATATGCAGATAATTCGTACTACGCATACGAAGCGCACGAATTTTCCAAACTCACCGAAGTGCTCAAGGGCGCTCGCCGAGTGATTGGGTTTAACATTCGCGATTTTGATATTCCGGTGCTTGCTCCGCATGTTGGAGTGAACGTCTTTACGTTGCAAATGTTGGATTTAATGGATGATGTTGCGCGAGGCGCGGGGTTTCGTATCTCGCTTGATAGTTTATCGAAAGCAACGCTCGGTGCTGAAAAATCAGGACACGGACTTGATGCAATTACATGGTGGCGCGCGGGCGAGAAAGAAAAAGTGAAATCATATTGCTTGCAGGATGTGCGTCTTACGAAAGATCTTTATGAGTATGGAAGTCAGCACGGGGAAGTGTATTTCATTTCGAAATATGGAGGGGGAAAAATAGCAGTGCCCGTGCGCTGGAGAGAGATTTCGCAAAATGATGTACCACACTTGGTGCGTCGTGCGCTTGATGAGCGTAAAACTATTGTCGTAAAATTACTCATGTCGAGTGCGTCAAAGGACAGCCCCGAAACTCGAGTGGATGTTACACACATTGACCGGAAATCATTCGAGGGGTATTGTCACGAGCGGAAGGGTAAGCGGACATTTCCGTTCGATGCAGTTGCGGCAATAACGCTGACCGACCACACGTATTTACTAGAAGAAGATGTCCAACAAACACTTATCTAATGATCTGAATTTTATAAACTCATATGGTGAGCGTTTTTCGGTTACGTCAATGTTGGATGCGATGCGTGCGTACATGGAGCGTGATCCCGAACGTGACTATGAGATTGTGATAGGCACTGATTCACGCGCCGGAGAGCGCGACGTTCAATTCGTTACATCGGTGGTGTTTCGCAGAGTAGGAAATGGTGGAATATATTTTTATACACGCACGGAGGAGCGCTCCGTTATGACCATGCGCGATCGTATTTGGAAGGAAGCTATGCGGTCTATCACGCTCGCTCAGGAGTTACGCTCGGTGTTGCGCGAGCAGTTTGGAGATGAGATTGTATGGGACAAGCGTATTACATTTCAGCACATTCACTTAGATATCGGCACGCAAGGTCCCACGCGGGAGCTCGTGGATGGTGTCAGCGGAATGGTAAAAGGATATGGGTTTGAGCCAGTCATCAAGCCCGATGCGTACGGCGCGTTTGTCGTTGCAGATCTCCATACATAGAACAGCTTGGAGCTGACAGCTTTTAGCTTGTAGAAAATCACAGACGTCCCTGTAGTTGAATGGATACAATATCTCCCTCCGAAGGAGGTGGTGCAGGTTCGATTCCTGCCGGGGACACAGTACACAAAAAAACATCCTGCGATATTTTTTTGTGTACTGTGTCAGGCGGAGTGATGTTTTGGTAACAACCAAAACCACGAGCCGGGGTCGCGCGATTGCGAGCGTGGCGGCGCATGCAATACGCGTGACCACAATACCTTATATAGAATTTTTTTTTGGTTTCTGGTATAAATCAGTGATCGAGTGCACCCTGGTGGGCGATTAGCTCTCCGCCAGTTGGCGGATGGTAGGGTGGACACGTTTCGGGCGATTAGCTCAGCTGGTAGAGCAGCGCTTTTACACAGCGAAGGTCGTAGGTTCGAGTCCTACATCGCCCACCAGGGTGCATTTTATTTTAGTGATTAGCGAAGTTGGTAGGGTACGTAATGTGCAACATTACGCCGGAGCGGTGTTACGAAGTAACATCAGCATCGCGACGGTTCAATATTATACACAGCGAAGGTCGTAGGTTCGAGTCCTACATCGCCCACAAATATATTTGTGCGGAGGAATTATTATATATACATATGCTGTTTCGCGCGCAAGCAATG
Source organism: uncultured Candidatus Saccharibacteria bacterium (assembly GCA_964360995.1). Lineage (GTDB taxonomy): Bacteria > Patescibacteriota > Minisyncoccia > Ryanbacterales > HO2-45-13 > CAYHBS01. Next base: position 9,183 of record CAYHYZ010000005.1, on the reverse strand, counting down.
AATTTCCTCTGCCTTCTCACCACGTCCCGTGGTGGAGGTTTTACTCGTGTCTAGGAAATAATTCTCGGATACCAGCCAGCCCTGCACCACCTGTGCAGGGCTGTTTCGTTCTTTGAAAACTGAATGCCAAAGGAGGGCGTTATGCAACATGAAGGGTGCCTTGTGGGACTCGCAGAGGTTGTTGATCGCAAGGAATGTCGCCGTGCTGGGTATTTTCTTGCTGTTCTCAATGGCAGGAAGGTTCGAGTTCCGATCGTTGTGGGGCGGTCGTGTAATAACCACGATGGTTCTCTCGTCTTTAATGTGGAGAAGGAGCGTAGAGTCCCTCGTGTTGGGGAAGTCATTGTGCTTCAGGTGCGCGAGCGAAAGTGTTTTTATGAGGCGGTGACGTGGGGGTTCTTTCCCGATTGACCGAGCATGATATATGCCGGTCAGGCCGCATGGGGCGCTCGGTTGACAATAGGTTGCAAATCTGGCTAGCTACCTAAGTACCGTTCTTTCGACAATCTTCCAAAAAGGAGGTGCTCTATGGCAGAGCAGTACAGCTGCCGCTCATGTACTTTTGACTCATGCTAGTGACGAGTGAGCCCACGAAACTCATTCTTTCGTGGAAGTGTGGTCACACAGGCGTGCCGAACGGAGTAACATTTACACCGTGTAGCACGCAGATGGGTGTGATCGTACAACTCGCATGTGGACACTGCAGAACTCGTGTTTCTGACGTTGCGATTGCGCATAATGGTATGCGAGGCACCGGTCTCGTCTACGGACGATTCCGTTGTCCGCACGGACAGCCGCACGCATTTCGCGAGGTTGGAAATATATTGTTCATCGACATCGATGCCTGTGATCGATGTCGCGTAGCAGTGACACACGCACAACTCGGCTAGCGGAGGAGGGAACCATGAGTGGCTAACAAAGGGGGCACAGCAACTGCTGACCCCCTTTTTTTATTATCGTGTGTCGAGGGCTCAATTGGTCACAACTCTCGCTTGTGATCGCGCTCGGTTGCGACCCCGCCTCGCGCCCCGCTTCGCGGGGATACTCCGGCCTTCAACTCTCGTCGCGAGCAATGCAGGTTGCTCGCTCTCCTCGCCACAAACGAAACCCTATAATCTCGGCTTACCGGGATTATAGGGTTGTCGTGTGCCGAGGGCGAGAATTGAACTCGCGACGCCATGCTCTTCCAAAAGAGTCGGACTATATCATCACCCCTCTTGCGAGTAGGGTGTCGGGCGCTTCCCCTCCGTTCGGAGAGTACTCCTTTACAGGATAGTCTCTACACCTTCCGAGCACTTTATGAAAGTGCCTGGCTTGGCTCGGGGTTGTTCAAAATATTGAGTTTTCCCCGAATTCACCCGATTTGCACTGCGTATTACTACGCCGTGGCCCAAAGATTTAGGCATGCGCTCTACCACTGAGCTACCTCGGCAATGGAGTGCAGTATATCAAAGAAATAAAAAAAGAGAATAGACACAACCATATTCTCAGTTATATTGAACAGGCGTGCTATACTTTAAAGTAATGCGACCAGACAAACACAAAGCTTTAGCGCTAAGATTAAAAGGGTATTCGTATTCAGAAATAGGTAAGCAGCTTGGTATATCTAAAAGCACACTTTCTACATGGTTTTCTGGCGCCATCTTATCTGAAAAAGCACAGAATATTCTCCGCAAAAAAGCCTACACGGGCACTCTCAACGGAATAGTAAAGAGGAATAAAAAGCAGACTCACGATGCGCTTTTACGCATGCGGACTGGAAGGGCCAGAGCAGCTAAGGAGATTAAGCGGTTGTCTGCGGCAGAATTGAAATATATTGGCACGGCGCTGTACTGGGCTGAAGGATACAAACGACCACACGTCCGACTGGGCAAAGAGCGGACATATCATTCTGTCGCGCTTACCAACAGCGATCCACTTCTAGTTGCAATGTTTATGAGATTTTTACGCGAAATATGTGAAGTAGAAAATGAGCATATCCGTGCCGACGTACGAATATATGAGCACATGAATGAAAGCTTAGTATTACAATATTGGCAAAAAATAATCCAACTACCCGCTCAAAATTTTGGAAAGTTTTATTATGGGGTTAGTCTTTCTAGTCGCCACAAACGGCCACACGCGAGGCTTCCTTATGGAACAATCCAAATCCGGGTGAACAATACACAGTTATTTCACCGTATTATGGGGTGGATAGAAGGCCTTGGGGGGCAGATTATGTAGGCCGCGTGGTATGATATTTTTATGCCCGTCGGGAAAGACATCCGATTTATAGAGCCAACATCTTTTGAAATTTTACCTCGCCCAAAACGTGGCATGGTTGGGATCTTAATGTCTAGTTTCCCAGATATTATTCGTACAGAATCACAGGCGAATATGACACTCATCGTCTGCATTATTGTGTTCACTTCACTTTCTATGCTGATTATTATTAATTCCGGCACAACCTCAAACTACTCTCGCGCACAAATTGACACACATGCAGCGGAAGACTAATGTTGTGACCTTAAAAAACACCCAAGCTTTTACGTTAATTGAACTGCTGGTTGTCATATCCATTATTGGGCTTCTTGCCTCCATTGTTTTCACACAGCTCAGTGAAGCGCGCATTCGTGCGCTACACGCTAAGGCACAATCAGATTTATACGATATTTCGATCGCCGTGTTTAATCTTGAGATGGACGCCGGCTTGAGTATTGGAAAAAATATCGCAGGACAGTGTGGGGAGGATGACAACGAAAACGCCGCAATTCAGCCAACGCGAACTATCTACAACAACTGGAATGATGGCGTTGAGTTTCCAGTAACTGGAGAGTTTGATGATGGAAATCACGATGGATTTGCGGGCATCGTGGTGAACGATGGCGAATACAATAATTGGAAAGGACCATACCTGACAACAAATCTTATTGATCCATGGGGAAGGCCGTATTGGTTTGATCCCGATTATCGGTGCTTCCCAAATGGAGATGTTACCACTACAAAAGGTTGTGAAAATGCTACGCAAGCAGGAAACGCGTATCGTGTGTTATATTCACGCGGACCGTTTACCACAGGGTCTCCAAACGATTCCCAATCGGACAATGTCGTGAGAATTCTATGCAGAAACACCTGTCAATTTTCAGATGAAAACAGTACAGCAGAAATTCCAGGTACCTGCCAGGACTAGCAACAAAATCACCCCGTCCCGGTATACATCGGGATGGGGTGATTTTTTTACGTCTCTATTCGTGTTTGACCTTGAGCCGTTGGGTGCGGGCACGATCTAAGCGACGGAGACGAATGGTGAGTAGCCCATTCTTGAGTGAGGCCTGCGCCTCATCTACATCTACCTCCTGTGGAAGCATCACAGAGCGGGAGAATGCTCCCCAATAGAGTTCTTGATAGTAAAAGCTGTCCGGGTCACGATCGGTAGGGGCCTCGCGGCGGCCCTTGAGCGTGAGCATTTCTTGCGTCACAGTGACATCAAGTTCATCGAGGCGCACCCCAGCAACAAATGCTTGCACCACAATTTCATCTTCATTTTGATACATATCGATCGTGAGCTGCCCCTCTTCTTCGGTTTCCTCAACTTCTTCAGCAGAAGTGATGATAACATTAGCATTCGATCGAGTTGGACGGGTTACCGGCGCTTCGTCGTCAAAATTGGTGACGCTTACACTTCCGGTCAATCGTTCGAAAAACGTAGGTTTGTGACGAGCCATGGAAATATTATACTCGATATATTGCTTTGCACCACGTCGATATGTGAAAAATGTGCACAATTATCAAATATCGCTATCTACCGCGTGTATGGCGCAGGTTTGATGGATTAATTTAATGTGATCAAACGCAAAAATAAGGAACACGCCCGATATGCTTAGTAGTACAATCACCGGGGCGATTGTTTCTCCGGCATTGGAAAGTAATAACAAATTAAACACCGCGTGAAGCAGAGAGGCGAGCGTAATACCGAGCACTGCGCCGAATATCCAAGCCCCGCGACTGCGGCAAAAATTATGTGCGAGGTAAAATCCGACAATCCCGCTTGCGAGCGCGTGCAGTAGTGAGGCTCCCGCAAAGCGAACGCCGGTGAGCGCGACGCCGGATGCAAGTGTTTCTTGAAAGCTCGGGATTAAATAGAGCATATTTTCGAGCGCGGCAAATCCCAGTGCGCCCGTCATCATATAAATCATCGCGTCCACCGGCTCATCAAAGTCGCGTCTCCAGAAAATGACCCAGCTGATAAGTGCGTATTTCATAATTTCTTCAATAAATGCCCATCCGGTGTATTGCCACGTTGCAAGCATCTCGGGTGTAGCCTGCAATTTCATGTATGTTTCAAGAATTTCACTCCACCAGAGTTCCAAAAGCACTGCCGCAGGAATTGCCGCCATTCCCGCAAGGAATGCGTATACGAGTAGCCGTTTCGGTTCAGGGTGACAATCTTCGTGCGCCCAAAAATACACCCATACGAACGTGGGGATGTACCCTCCCAGAAAGGCAAACCCTCCGGTGGTTATGATGCTTGCGTATGCTGCTGCTGCGAATTCGGCCATGAAGCTACTATGAGTAGTGTATCATGACGCTTTGGGAGTTGCCCCCAAATATGTTCAGTCACAAATGGGATAAATGGATGAAAGAGTTTCAGCTGTACACCAAGTGCCCAGAGTGCTGTTTCCGTTGTTTCATCAAGTGTTGAGAGTTCATCGGATTTAATGTCCTCCAAATATTTATCGCAAAATTCATGCCAAAAGAAATCATAGAGCGTGTGGAGTGCTTGTCCAAAATCATACGCATCAATCATATTGCTTACTTCCGCAGTAATCTCATTTATGCGTTTTACGATTGCTATATTTACGGCGCGTGTTGGTGACGGTGCAGTGTCGGAGAGTACAATTTCTTTGTCTCCGCGACACATCAGAATGAGGCGCGAGGCATTCCATATTTTATTGAGCAACTTTCTTCCTGCGCGTACCGACTCATCGGCCCAACGAATATCTTGCCCGCCCATCGCTTGCCAGATAAGCCCAAAGCGCGTTGCGTCCGCACCAAATTCACTCACGAGCGTGAGCGGATCAATGCCAGTCCCTTTTGATTTCGACATGCGTTCCCCAGACTTTGCGAGGATTGTGGCGTGAATGATGACGTCCGTAAATGGCTCGCGTCCCATATACTCTTGCCCCGAATAAATCATACGTGCAACCCACAAGTTAATGATGTCGCGTGCCGTTGAAAGCACATTTCCCGGATAAAATACATCACGATCTTTACCTTTCAGTGTTGCAAATGGCCAGAGCGCAGACGAAAACCACGTATCAAGTACTTCATCTACGCCATCGAGTGGGATTTTATGTCCCCACCAGAGTTGTCTCGAAATACACCAGTCGCGAATATTATCTAACCAATCAATATACGTTTTTTGCCAACGTTCCGGATAAAACTTTACGCGCCCCGACTTCACCGCTTCTTTTGCCTGCGCGGCAAGATCTTTCATTTTAAGAAACCATTGTTTTGAAACGAGCGGCTCCACCACGGTTCCACAGCGATCACAGAGCGCGAGTTGGTGTGTATATAACTCCGTTTTAACCAATCGTCCAAGCGACGTTAATTGTTCAATTGCTTTCGCACGCGCCTCTGCAACTTTGAGTCCCTCAAAATCCGCGCCGGCTTCAGCGGTCATGCGCCCACGCTCATCAATAATTTTGTGAATAGGGAGTTTGTTGCGCTCGCCAATATCCCAGTCTGCCATGTCATGTGCGGGCGTGACTTTCACCGCACCTGTTCCAAATTCTTTTTCAATCACACGGTCAGCAACAACCGGAATCTCCCTATTCATAATAGGAAGCAAGACGGTCTTTCCGACAAGCGCCTTATACCGCTCATCTGATGGATGCACCGCAACCGCGGAATCTCCGAGCATTGTTTCGGGACGCACAGTGGCAACAGTGATTGATTCCTCGGAATCTTTAATAGGGTAGGAAATATAATAGAGTGTCGCTTGTTCTTCTTTGCGAGCAACTTCCAAGTCTGAAATACTCGTAGCACATCTCGGGCACCAATTCACCACGCGCTCACCCTGATAGATAAGGCCTTTGTTGTAGTAATGCATAAACGCCTCCGCAACTTCTTTCTGGTAGTCCGGATCCATGGTGAACCTCGCGCGTGACCAATCGCAAGACGCGCCTAGTTCTTTGAGTTGCGAGAGAATAATATTTCCGTATTCTTCTTTCCATTTCCAAATTTCCTCCTCAAATTTTTCGCGCCCCAATTCGTGCCGTGATGTTCCATCTTTGCGAAGTTTTTTCTCAACCACGTTTTGTGTGGCGATTCCCGCGTGGTCCGTACCCGGAAGCCATAATGTTTTGTATCCTTCCATACGGCGCTTACGGATAAGAATGTCTTGAATGGCCGCATTAAGCGCATGGCCCATATGCAGGCTCCCGGTGATATTTGGTGGAGGGAGCATGATGGTAAATGGTTCACCCGACTGATTGCGCTCGGGTAGATTATCCGGATTGAAGAATCCGCTTTCCAGCCAGCGCGTATAAATATCCTTTTCTGTTGCTTTTGGGTCGTATGCCTTTGGAATTTCAGTCATGTGTACCTATAGTAAGCATTTGGCACGAAATGACCAGTCAGAATGAGTGCGCACCATTGACATAGTGATGAATCTCATGTATAAGTATTTCAGTACTTTTACTACGGCGAAAACCCAAGGAGGGAAAAACCGCCATGAAGCAATTTGCGAAACTCATTTCTCGGATCATCGAAAACCTTCCCGAGTTGGATAGAGAAGCCATGCAGTACTGGATCGAGATGCCGCTGGCGCTCAAGGTCGTACTGTCCCGGCTTACTATTCCCCATCAGTGGTACGAGATAGACGGCGTCATCTATTTTTCAGTCACGAGCGACGGCACAGCAGGAGAGGATTGGATCAATCGTCTGGAGCGCAAGGGCTGCTGCGTCATGGATGATGCCAAACAGATACTCTTGTCGTCGGAATTCAAGCCGACTAACGGTGTTACGACCGAAGTCGCTGTTCTCAGGGGCACGTGTTGGCCGAATCAGTATCGGACTACCCGAGAGGTGCGCTTTGAGGCTAGAAAGCGTGCTTTTTTTGAACCAAGCATCGAAGAAGCGTGTCTCATTCGTGAGAAGTTGCCGGATGACAGTATTGAGGTGATGGGGTTTGTCTCGATCATAACCATGCATGAGCCCATCCACGCCATCGATGGTAAGCCGTTCTTACTATGCACCAGTCGCAGCGACACCACACCAGTGCTCAGTTCGCGTTACGACAGGCCTGGCCGTGAGTGGGATCGTAACTCCGCGTTCGCGTTCGTTGCCTCCAAATCGTAGGGTCGTAACCAGAGCCGCCAACTTCTTTTTTGAAGAAGTTGGCGGCTCTTTTCTTTTATAACAACAACGATCCATCTGCTCGGAGGGAGTCTGGATCTGCCGCGCCGTTGCGAAGTGAATTAATGTATCCTGCCGCACCAATCATGGCGGCGTTATCGGTGGTGAGTGATGGGTGCGGGAGGAGAAGTGTGACAGGGCGACCTTCGGCAACATTTTTTTGCTCCATTAAAAATCGGAGACGCGTGTTTGCGGCAACACCTCCACCAAGAATAAGCGTGCGCGCTTCAGTTTTCTCAACTCCCCGAAATGTTTTTTTGATAAGTACTTCGCAGATTGCCTCTTCAATACTTGCTGCAAGATCCGCGCGGTTTGCATCTGGATTGTCGCGGAGATGATAGCGCACTGCAGTTTTGAGTCCCGAAAAACTAAAGTCCAAATTCTTTTCATTCATCATGGGACGGGGGAGCGGAACAGCGTCCCTTTTGCCGGAACGCGCGAGCGCGGAAAGCGCAGGACCTCCGGGATACGGAAGATCAAGTAGTCGCGCCGTTTTATCAAACGCCTCTCCCGCAGCGTCATCGCGCGTAGATCCAATGACTTCATATTTTCCCCACGCGGACGCAAGTACAAGTTCAGTGTGCCCACCAGAGACGAGAAGCGCGAGCGCGGGGAATAAAATTTTATCTTTTGTCACTCCCTCCTTTGTTGGGAGTAGTGAGGCTACGATGTGCCCCGCCATGTGATTAACCGGAATAATAGGTAAGTTCCAAGTACTCGCGAGTGCTCGCGCCAAATTTATCCCAGTCCAAAGTGCAGGCTCAAGGCCTGGACCCACCGTGACCGCAATCATTTCAACGTCGGGGCGTTCGTGACTCGCCAGAAATGTTTCAGCAAGAGGGCGAAGCGTTGTTTCTCTGTTAAGTATTGAAGAAAGATCTACCGGAGATGCAGCAGATTTTTTCTTAAGGAGATCCGCAGTGTTGAGTGCCGCAGATAACACGGGAATTAATTTTTGTTCGTGTTCGCGACGGGCAAGGTTTGGCACCACGCCACCCCAGGCGGCATGTAAATCAATTTGCGAAAAAACCTCGCTCGCAAGAACTCGAAATTGCGGCGCAGAAAGTCCGCCAGTGCCTTCAAGTACCGCAATCGCTGTTTCATCACAGGAGGTTTCTATAGATAGTATGCGAGTGTGCTCAGGATTCATACGTGATGCAATTGTGTCGATTTTCTGCACAGCGCGCAAGCATGATCAAATTCCGAATGGTACTATAGAGAAAATGATAGTTGAGCAAGCCGCACAATATATCGAGCGTCACCGCGGAACGCATTCGGACATTGATATTCGAAATGCACTACTTATTGCGGGGTACATAGAAGAAGATATTGATGATTCTTTTACGATTGTTGATCGCCAACGCACGCATAGTGGGAGCACTGGAGTAGGGTGGGGATCTATTGCAGGACTATTTGCGAGCGGTATATTTACGGTGTGGATTTTTGAAGGTCTCATGAGTCATTGGAATATGTTAAGTACGCTCATGGGGTTCGGTATTCTTCTCGGTTCAGATGCACTTGCCATTTCTCTATTTCGCAGCGCACCCCGCGGTTCCTTTATGCGAGGATTTACAACGGTGCATCTCATTATTGGAGTATTTGCTGGGCTGTCCGCGCTCGACTACATTTTTTAGCGCAAAGTAATTATTATCTATTTATATATGGCAAACGAACTTCAAGAAATTAATCAGAGACTCTCTCGCATAGAGCGCGCGCTTGGTATCTCTGGGGGAGAAGCAATTTCTCCGTCCCTCGTATCAGTTTCAAGTGCGCCATTGCCACCAC
>CAYHYZ010000004.1:0-41532 GCA_964360995.1 uncultured Candidatus Saccharibacteria bacterium | reverse complement strand
TCCTGCGTCCCGAGACTTCCCTGTGGTGTGTCATGGTTTCCTACGCATCTATTGCGGGGTACTATTTGAAACGCAAGAACCCCAACCTTCGACTCATTCTTACGTTACAGGAAGGGGACGTGATTGAGGGGAGAAAATTTGGCGTCGTTCCATTTTGGTGGAGGCGACTACTGGCAGTTGCCACGGACGTGCACGCTATTAGTAAATATCTCGCGGAACTCGCGCGTAATTTTGGATATCACAAAGAAATTCATATTATTCCCAATGGCGTAGATGTTGCTTTATTTTCACGTCGCAATGTTGCGCGCATTGCAGAAATTCAACGCCTATACGCGCTGTCACGCTTTTCATTCGTACTAGTATCCGTTTCTCGCCTCGTTGAAAAAAATGGACTTGCCGATGTGATTCGCGCGCTCCCGCAACTTCACGGCGTTGGGTTTCTTATTGTTGGTGACGGGCCGCTGCGCGCTTCACTGACTACGCTCGCATCTTCGCTTGGAGTTTCAGATCGTGTTATTTTTTCAGGTTCGGTACCGCTAGAGGAAGTACCAAACTATCTCCATGCATCACACGCATTCATTCGGCTCTCCAAATCGGAGGGACTTGGCACTGCATTTTTAGAAGCAATGGCCGCAGGACTTCCGGTTATTGGCACACCGGTTGGTGGTATTAAAGAATTTTTAATAAACCAAGAGACTGGGTTAAGTGTTCCTGTCATAGATTCAGATGTCATTGAACGCGAGGTAAAAGTGCTCATGTCAGATAATGTACTTGTAGAAAAGTTGCAAAAAAAAGGCAAACAACTTATTCAGGAAAAATATTCTTTGGATTTTGTCGCCGCACGAATGAAAACATTCTTTTACAGTTTATGAGAAAAAAAATTCTTATTGTGACCGGACTTTACCCCCCCGACGTCGGTGGTCCTGCTACGTATACGGCGCTTATTGAAAAAAGACTAACTGAAAAAGGCTTTATAATTTCCGTTTTTGCATTTCGAGAAGTACATCATTTTCCGGTTATTATTCGACATATGGTGTATGGGATAAAAATGTTAAGATTAATTTTCCATAATGATGTTGTGTTCGCACAGGATCCCATGACAGCTGGGATCGCATCTATTGCTACACTGATTATCCCTAGGCCGTTCTACGCGCGCGTTACGGGAGATTATGCGTGGGAACAAGGTACACAACGGTTTGGTGTGACTTCTTCACTTGACGATTTTAATCCCCAACAAGAAAGAATTATTGTCCGAGTTATTTCGATGTTGCAACGTTTTTCCCTCAAGCGAGCGACAATCGTTGTCGTACCAAGTGAATATTTAAAAAAAATTGTTAAAACGTGGGGGGTTGTAGAAAAAAAAATACAAGTAATTTACAACGCCATAGATATTCCCACATTGTCTTCAAAATTGGATTTGCGTCGTGAGCTTCAAATTGATGGAAAAGTTATTATTTCAGCGGGAAGGTTTGTACCATGGAAAAATTTTGATGTGCTGATTAAAGCATTCAGTCAATTTCGCGATGACAAAATGAATGTGAGACTTATTATTGCAGGAGACGGACCTCAAAGAAAATTATTACTACAATTAGTACACGAATTGCAAATTTCCGACAGGGTTTTATTCACGGGGAGTATTTCAAACAATGAACTTCTCAAATATTTAAAGGCCGGGGATGTGTTCGTGCTCAACTCCTCATATGAGGGGTTATCGCATGTGCTTATTGAGGCAGTATTGCTCGGGACGCCCATCATTGCTACTGCAATAGGAGGAAATCCAGAAGTTTTGAAAGATTATACGTTGAGCTGTCAAACAAAAGATCCTGGAAATATTAATGAATTAGCAGCGGCGATAAAAAAGGTTTTAAATATTAATATATCTGACGCAGAGCGAGAAGAGGCGCGTAATGAAAAAAAGGAACAGTTTTCATCTCATCGATTGATCAAGGAACTATCAGAATTATTAGTATGAAAATATTAATGTTAAGTACCGACGAATCCATTCTTCAAAAGGGAAGTCATGCCCAAAACCGAATGGCATTTTATAGTGAAGCCGTTGATGAACTTCATGTGGTTATCCTGTCAGCTCAAAAATATAAAGAAAATCGGATTGGAGATTACTTATGGATTGAGTCTACGGGATCAAAGTCCATTCTTTGGTCTTGGTGGACGATGTATTACATATCTCGAAAAATTCATAACAAACATAAGATTCAACTTGTGACCACACAGGACGAGTATACTGCTATTACAGGGTATCTGTTGCAGTGTATACACGGTGTTCCATGGCAGGCGCAGATTCATGGAGATATGTTTAGTCCTTATTATCGGTCGCAATCCATACTCCATCGATTTCGAGGATTATTGAGTCGACTTCTTTATGGTCGAGCATCATGTGTCAGAGTGGTAAGTGAGGCAATTGCACAACAACTCCGTAAGAGAGGGAAAGTAAAACGCATTACTATTTTGCCGGTATTTATGGAATATACACCAAGCATATACACCAGAAGTGGTGAAGTAATTGATCCCCGCATTCTGGTAGTCGCTCGACTCGAAAAAGAAAAAAATGTGGAATTTGCGATTAACGTATTTTCACAAATTGCTTCGTTCATTCCCAATAGCACACTCGTAATTGCCGGTAATGGGCGCGAACAAAAAAAATTAGAGAACATCGCTAAACGTTCACAATCACCGGTGCAATTCTTAGGGTGGCTCAATACAGAAGAGTTAAATCGGGAATATACAAATGCTTCTTTACTTTTCGTTCCATCTTTATATGAAAGTTATGGTCGCCAGATCCTCGAAGCGCTTGTCCGTGGTGTACCTGTCGTCACAACAAACGTAGGCATTGCGAGTGAATATATTATTGATGATGTGAATGGTTATGTGATTGACATTGGTGATGAGGCTGCGTTTATTGGTCGCATGAAGTCTATTTTTTCAATTCCTGGAAAATTAGCACAGTTACAAAATGGCGCACAACAATCATCAGTACATTTGTTTTCGAAAGAAGATTATCTTGGCCATCTCAAGCGATCGTGGGAGTATTGCATCACAAGATGATTGAAAAAATAAAAAATCTTTTGGTTTTGTGGCTTCGATGGAGCGAAAAATATACCAAAACAGACATGGTGTATTTTTTCAGGGGAAGTTTTTGGCTCACTGCTGGTCATATTTTTTCTACCGGAGTCGTCTTCTTTTCATCTCTTGCTTTTGCAAACCTCATTTCCGTGGAAAAGTATGGCACATATAAATATGTCCTTTCGATCATTAGCGTTCTCTCTATTACTACGCTTTCGGGGATTGCGGGAGTTTTGGCGCAGGCAGTCTCAAAAGGGTTTGAAGGAAGTATTTTTCCAGCATTGCGTGCACGAATCCGTTGGGGATATATAGGCGCTTTAGGAAGTTGTATCATTGCTGCCTACTATTTTGTTCAGGAAAATTTCTTGTTGGGAACGATGTTTCTTGTAGTTGCACCATTTATTCCTTTTTTTGATTCTCTGACACTATATCAAAGTTATTTACAAGGCAAAAAACAGTTTGATTTTTTTAGTACGTCTCTTGCGGTGACACAATTTATTGCCGTTGGCATCGTGGTGCTTACGCTGTTTTTTACGAATAACATCATTTACATTCTCTTTGCATATCTTGCAAGCTGGACACTCCTCCGTCTATTCTTTTTATGGTCCTCGTTGAAACGTTTTCCACCGAACAACAAAAATGATTTAGGGGTTGTGCCTTTAGGGATACAATCTAGCGTTGTTGCGACCATCGCAACGGGCATTTCATCGATCGATCAAATTCTCATTTTTCATTTTATCGGAGCGGCTGGTGTGGCAATATTTGCCTTCGCCCTCGCCCCAATAACGCAACTCAACGGTATATTCCGAAATATTCCAATCCTTGCGATGCCCAAACTCGCCGAACGAAGTACGAGCTCTATTCAAGTACTGTTGAAAAAAAGGCTATTTGCTTTGGCTGTGGCGGGAGCAATTGGAGCAATAATATATATTTTCGCCGCAGAATATATGTATGAGATATTTTTTCCACAATATGTAGAGTCAGCGTATTACTCAAAGATTTTGGCGTTGATTCTTATTGTTTCAACACCAAATACAATGATTGGAGCGGTCGTTTCGTCACGGATTTCTGAAACGCCAAAGCGCCTATTCTATTTATGGAATATTCCAGGATTCGTAGCGACATTGTTTATTATTTTGACCATACAACGATTAGGTGTGTTGAGTGTCGTTGTTGGGAGATTGATTGATAACATCCTTGTTCTCATAATTAGTTTTGTCATTTGGTACATATTAATCAAAAGAGAAAAAAACGTTACAACCTAACCTCTCATATAATAGCGCAGCGTTTGATCAACGTAACCCTCGATAGTAAAATATTTTAATAATCGAGCGTATCCCTTTTCTCCCATTTCTTTTAACATCTTTTCATTTTGAAGTAGGAGTAATAACTTTTGAGCGAAATCTTCCGTGTCGAGTGGATTGACAATATATCCAGTTTCACCATCAAGAGTTATTTCTGGTGTTCCTCCAAAACATGTCCCCACCACGGGTTTTTTAGCAGCCATCGCTTCAATATTAAAGAGATTGAAGGGATCAAAATAAATTGACGGTATTGCCACGACATCAGACGACAAAAACGCCTCTCGCATAGATGTTCTATTCAACCATCCGGTGATTGTTATACTCCCATCTATTCCGAGTGTTTTTGATTTAAGACAGATATGTTTCGCGTAAGCGTTTTCCACTCCAGCTATAAGTAGATGGGCATTGGACAACTTTTTTTGAACGCGACTGAAGGCGTCAAGAATTGCATCACCGCCTTTATGGTAACTGATCCGTCCTCCAAACAAGATGATTTTTTTCCCCTCTAGACCATACTGATTTCGAAATTTCATTGTTGGTTTTGCAGATGTGTTCCATTCGTTCACATTAATTCCATAGTGGATGACCGCGGTATTTTTAATTCCATTCGCATGAAGAGCGCGCTCTAATTCGCAAGAAATAGCAAATATTTTTTTTACTTTTCTTAGATAATATCGAATTGCAAGATTATGAAATGGATTAAAGCGTTTTTTCGCAATTTTCATTTGTGATATGAACGATCTTTTGTAGTGAAATTCATGCGTGGATCCGGAATTCTTGTTGTTATAAAAGTCAACCAATTTTCCAAAATTAAAAGTCATTGTGTCATGCGCAGTAAAAAAAATATTTGGAGTGAATGTTTGGGCGACGCGGATCGCGTGAAAGGAAAAGACATGATGAATATTATGAAAGTGGATGATGTCTGGTCGTAATTGTTGAAAATAATGACGGATTTGCTTGATCGCCGACGGGTTGTAGATACAATAATATGCTTCGAGTTTTGGCGGGTATGGAGCATAAATTCGGTGTATATGGAGGGCTTCATCGGTGTAACTCCCAATCTTCGACGCATCTTCTACGCCTGAAATAACGTGTACTTCGTGACCTGCTCGCGACAAGCCGCGTGCAAGTTCTGCAGTGATGATTCCCGCACCTCCAAATGAATTTGGTGGAAAATCATCTGCGAGAAAAAGTATCTTCATGAGTTATTCTTTTGAAAAACCATACACCATCCTAGTGTATGTTTTCTATTCGATTGACTCGTATCAAGGACGTCAAACCACATCATCATCTTTCCATAGGGGAGAATACATTTACCAACTAATTTTCCTATTATCGGATGCTGATAAAGGTGGAATCGGTCTATTAAATATCGTATAAGCATTTGAGCGCGTGTGGTAAAAAAGCCACCTCTCTGTTCGTGCGCAATTGTTTTAAACCCCCCATTTTCGAACATATGAATGAGACCATATTTCGTATAGCGGAAAAAATCGTTCGGCTCTTCATGGAGTTCATTCATTTGTGGTGCGGTAAGTAAAACGTAGCCGCCCTGTTTTAAAATGCGGTGAAACTCCTTAACGGCTTCAAATGGCAAATTAAGATGTTCGAAGACTTGGGTACAGACGATAGAATCAATGCTCATGGAGGGAAGTGGTATTTTTTCTCCTCTGCCCACTACATCGATTCCAGGTCCAGCATGTACGTCCATTGTAAGATACTGCTCGCAGGAAAATAATCCTTTATATCTTTCTCCGTCACCAGCGCCCACATCGAGTACTTTACCTGTAATATAGTGCGCATACTTCATGACTTGTTTGCGCAGTAACAAACGTTCTGGCTGAAAAATATACATCATGTTACTTGAAGTCCGATATCACTTTATTTTGCATACGTTTTTTATACGTATCGGTTGTCCAGTATATATCACTTTCCCGTTTCAATCCAACAAAAAATTGAATGAGAAATGCATACGTTGCCCGAAGAATAGAGTAACGAAGTCCCATTAGCCCCTCTTGATTCATACGCTGTGCAAAATAGACACGTCTGAATTTATATTGAAACATCCAAATGCCGCGCAAAAAATGTCCAAAAAAACTTTTTGTTTTTGGAGTTCGGTCAATTTCTAACGCGAGGTAAAAAAAACGACTGTGCGGACGAAGGAGCCAATGTTTTTCTCTTTGGCAATGCCACACGGGATAGGGAAATGTGAGTACGGGGAATGTATGTACAAAATGTTCATGCACTTTTGAAGCATCATCCGTTCCATGTAAAACGCCGCTACCTCGCTTTGCAATACGCTCGATTGGTTCTTCCAAGGTAGTGAGTAAGTCATCGCATCGAACAATAGCAACTGCGTTCGGTGCGTGCGCTTTTAGGAAGGGGCGAATATTTTTTTTAAATTCGGGACTTAAACGTTCATCTGCGTCGAGGACAAGAATATAATCTTTAGAGGCTTTTGACATTGCGAAATTTTTTGCTAAACCGAAATGAAACGCGCCAGGAGATACATAATGATACAGAAAAATTTTCGGATTCGTTTTCCGGTGATGCTCCACGATTTGTACTGTATTATCCAGCGACCCAGTGTCAGAAATGATAATTTCATCAGCAAATTCGATAAGAGACGAAAGAAATTCGTCTATTCTTTTTTCTTCTGTATCGACTGACGCACAAACTGAAATTGTTGGTTCTTGAGAGTGTTCCATATTGTAACAAAGAAATGATAGTGCAAAAATTATTCTATTTCAAGTATTTTACAGCTCAATCTATTTTATCGACTGTCTTATTATGGACACCGCATCCATGAGATGTTTACTTGTGTAGTCGGAAAGTGCTGTAACGAGTTTATCTTTTCCAGCGAATCCTGTTTCCACCAAAATAGTTTTTATACCCATTGCTCTTCCCGCGGCGATATCTGTGGTCATGTCACCGATAAGAAAACTTCGCTCCACGTTAATGTCAAAATCTTCGACGGCGTTTTGGATAAGGCCAGTCGCTGGCTTGCGACAGGAACAGACGAGATTATATTTAGATACAATCGCTTCGGTGGGGTGATGAGGACAGTGATAAAAAGCATCAATTACTGCACGAGAGCGGAGAAGTTCAAGACGCAAAGATTCGTGAATTTCATGAAGAATGTGTTCAGTGAGCAGACCGCGCGCTATTGCGGCCTGATTCGTAATAACAATAACGACAAAACCCATTTTGTTCAACTCTCGGATTGCTTCGGCTGCCATCGGAAGGATGAGGAGCTTGTTAGTCACATTTCTTGGATCTACGAGTTCATTTATTGTTCCATCGCGATCTAGGAAGATTGCGGATCTTTTCATGTGAGTGCGTTAAACACTATTTCCACACCCTTATCTTCAAATTCGACGGGTATTTCTTTGTAGTCCAGTAGCTGATTTATGGTTGCGAAAACGTGGAGGGATTTACGTATCGCATCATGTGTTTCTTCTGGCGCCATAAACAACACACAACCTCCTCCACCTGCACCTACAATTTTACCGCCCCAGGCTCCAGATGATAGGCCAATACTATAGAAATCATCAATGATATTGTTCGAAATATTTGAAGATAAACTTTTTTTTAGTTCCCAGCTTTTGTGTAATATGTACCCAGCTGTTTCGATGTTTTCCGATTTGAGCGCAGTGTAAAACTCCTGGACCATCTGACTTAAAAGTGTATATGTTTCGATATGCTTTTTGATATCCTGGATCTGCGTTCTCAGAACACTGGATGCATCTCTTGTCATCCCGGTAAAAAAAAGTAATAGGCATTTCTCAAATTTCGATCGTTGTGAAGCTGTAAGGTCAACAGGTTTTACTACTACACTCTCGTCACTTCCAAATTCAAGAATGTTCAATCCTCCAAATGCAGAGGCATATTGATCCTGCTTGCCGATCGGCTCTTGGAGCCGATCGATTTCAATTTGACAGGCGGCCTCCGCAACCGACCTATTATTCAATTCCTTTCCAAGTAAAGCGTGGAGTCCTTTTATGAGTGCCACAGTGAAACTAGACGATGAACCGAGACCGATACGCATGGGTATTGATGCGAAAGACCCAATTTCGATATTGTTTTCAATATGTAAGGAAAGAAGTCCTTCACGCACACGATCGTGTTTTAATTCATGGAGACTATTTACAATTTCAGTCGTGGAATATTTAACCATGATTTTATCAATGAATTGTGTCCGATGTATAGCGAGATAGACGTGCTGATTAATACTCGTTGAAATAACGCGACCCGGAGAAACACGATAATAATTTGGAAGGTCGGTGCCGCCTCCCATAAAACTTATACGAAGTGGTGCCCGGACAAGAATCATGGCAGTGTATTTAACCGTTCAATGTCTTGCGGGCTTGTTAATTGAGAATGTTTTGGGTCACCCGCAACAGCCACCACCTTATGGTCTTTGCAAAATTGAGCCATAAGGTCGGAGAAATAATATTCTCCGTTCGGGTGAAGCATGGGTGTATATGCGAAAATATCGGAATTCACCACCATAAATCCATCTGCAACTAAATTCGAAGTGGGGTTCTCGGGCTTTTCAATGAGGTTACTCACGATGTTATGTTGATCGACTTCTAGTACTCCCACGTTCTTTGGGTTTGCGATAATATAATACAGCCAAGAAAATTCGTATGACAAGCAGTCCAGTACTTCTTTTTTGGTGAGCACATCGTCAGCATACGCGACTGCAAAACGTTCGCCATCATCAATGAATTTTCTGCTCTTCATAAATCCCAATGCATTGCCTGTTTTTTCACCTTCAATATAGTGAATAGTTTTACCATGAAAAACACTACCACAATATGAGCGTATATGTTCATGTAAATACTGAACAATAATAGAGACTTCGTCTATGGCATCAGGCAGAGCGTCAAAGAGATGGTCAAGTGCTGTCTTATTTCGATAGCACAAAAGGGGCTTCGGTACTGTATAGGTCAGCGGCCTCATGCGCACACCCTCCCCAGCCGCCAGAATTACGAGTTTCATCGAATAAGTATACCTTACCGGTCGTCTTAAACAAGTTGAACAAAAAAATTTAAAATGTTAAATTATAATTCTAATTGCCTGAATAGATATGAAACAATGGGTCGCTGATTATATTCGTGCTCAAAAAAATGCTTACGATTCCATACCCGTCGATGTTGTGGTTGTATTGATTGAGAAATTACGTAATGCACTCGAGAAGAATAAAAATATTTTCGTATTTGGCAATGGAGGTAGCGCGTCAAACGCCTCTCACTTTGCGACAGTACTTGGAAAGTCAGCATCTATGAAAGTTGGCAAGTGTTTTAAAATACTTTCTCTCAATGATAATGTCAGTTGGATAACAGCGCTCGCGAACGACTACTCGTATGAAGATGTGTTCGTTGGTCAGCTTAAGAATTATGCGGTATCCGGAGATATTGTTTTTGGGATCAGTGTAAGCGGTAACTCGCCGAACTGCGTGAAGGCGTTCGAATGGGCGATAGACAACGGTCTCGAAACAATTGCGCTTGTAGGGGCAAAGCGGGGGAGGATAGCAGACATTGCCAAACATGTCATTGCGATAAATGAAACGCATTATGGCCGCGTCGAGGATGTGCAAATGACCATTTGTAATATTCTCACCTACGCATTTATCGAGAATCCCGATCTGGGAAAGGGCGTCATTTGAATTCGCCTCGCGCAGTATTGACAGAACAGGACCTGTCTGTTACTATG
This sequence comes from uncultured Candidatus Saccharibacteria bacterium, assembly GCA_964360995.1. Lineage (GTDB taxonomy): Bacteria > Patescibacteriota > Minisyncoccia > Ryanbacterales > HO2-45-13 > CAYHBS01. Next base: position 31,432 of record CAYHYZ010000004.1, on the reverse strand, counting down.
CGCACGTTGTTCATTTGTTCTTGGGAGGTTTTATGGGCAAGTTTCGTGGTTTCGACGGTCTTGATGGTTCCAAACAGCGGGAAGGAATGAAAAACTGGGGACCGACAGCATTTCCCGTTGTCGAGCCCGTTTTGTTCCGATCCGTAACACAAGGTCTTCCTGAGGTTCTCGTTTGTCGGCGCCTGAAGGGTGCGTTGTCGGTTGCAAAGCCGCCGGCGTGCACAACATCGAATCCCGGGGGTGGTCACATTCTTCCCGGTAAGGATGATACTCCACGTGACGCAGTTGTAAGATCCATTGCTGAAAAAATTGGTTACGATGTGGATCCGAGAGGCATCAGAATCATTGGTACCGCCGGACCGGCGCTCAATTGGTCGCACGTCGAAGCAGGTGAGCATGAGCTCATCATCGAAGACAGGCCGGCCGAACCAGAAGTGCCCTTCATTGCTCATGTTTATGCTGTAGATATGAGTCTCGCGAAGAAGCGGGGGGAAGGGAATGGGTCCCTTGAAGAGATTGGGTGGATGAGTTGGCCGGAGATTTTCGGCAGATACGGAAATTCCGGAACCCATATCTACTTTCAGTTTCTCTGCGCGGCCATGGGCCTATTCGGAGATTCCTCCGGAGAAATCCCGTGGAAGCCAGGGATATACCGCGTGTAATTCCCGGGAAAAGAGTTTTAGTATCTTGAGTGCGTTGCCGAGCGGCAACGCACTCAATTTTTTCTTCCGTATAGGAAATCCCTCACGATCGTATGTTGGTTCACGCTCCAACGTGAGAAAATGTTTCGAGCAAGTGCATGAAGGACTTCATTTTACCAAAACTCTACCTCGCTGTTTATATTCTCCAGGATGTCTTTTTTAATCTCCTCGTTATAGATACCGGCTTTTAGAATAACGATAACTCGTCCTTTATCTCTGAGTATTTTTGGAGAAGCGACCAAAAGATTCGTACCATACAGGCGTTTTCCGTTTTTTTGCGGACTATTATCAAGAATTGAGACGATCTTTTTGGTTTTAAGTCCGAATTGAATTAAATACTGTGAAAAAATATGCGCACCGAAAAGATAGATCGGTAGTATTTCCGCGTGTATTTTATTATTAAGGTCGCTCACCATATTGTTGTGGTAGGAAATAAATTCCATGAATATTTTTTTGTATTCTTTGTAGTGATTTGGTAATGATGGGGGAGCGCTTGGCGCCTGACGTTTAATTGTTGAATACAGAATACTATGTGGATCACCATAATATTCTTTAGCAACAATTTCGAATCCAATGGTTGTTAGTAGGTATTCTATAATATCTTCGGTGAGGAAAGCGGTATGTTCGAAATTGAGACAGTTGGTAAATTTATGCTCTAGCATCGGAAGCATATTCGGGAAAGTAAAAATATGCCTTTTCCCAGGTTTTAGAAAGTGATTAATATGTGTAAGGAATGCGACAGGGTCATACGTATGTTCAAACACATGCGAGTGGATAATAGTATCTACTTCTTCGTCAATTGAAAAATCTTCATCAAACCATGATCTTACAACTCGTATGCGCGGATCACTCACAAAATCTGGATGTGGTTCGACAATGGTCCATGATACACTAGCATCGCGTTCCAAAAAATACTTTGCAATGGCGTCATTCGCACCACCAATTTCAAGTATATGTTTACCGGGGGATTGTTGATAGATAAATTCTGCGAATTGCTTGTAGAGTCCATGCCAAATTACTCCAATTCCATCGTTATGTTGTCCAAGATAGAGTATTTCAAGTGGAAGTAATTCTCGCAGCTGAATGATGCCCGTGTCTTTGCAAATATCCCAAATCATATCTGCAACAATATCTTCGCTTTGAGGTGTGTCGACACAGCCCATGAATACGGGGAAATCTTTAAAAGTAAAAAGATGTTCAAGCTTTGCCGTTTCTTTCAGCAAACTTTTATCCCGAATAGTGCAGTCGTTAGATTGTTTCATATCATTTCTTTTTCAGATAAGTATTCTTTTGCTCGTGTGAGTCCTGGGAGATTTCCTATATCGAGCCACACTTTAAAAGGAATCCATGAAAATTTAGCACCGCGTTTCATCATTAAATCAAGGATTGGCACGTCGGATATTTGAGTGTTGTGAGGGTCGTTGTGAACGACTTCTTCAAGTACTTGCCACCAGAGTTTGTAATCTCTAATACCGTCCAATCCTATATGAAGTGAATCAAAACCCGGTACTCCCCGTTCGATAAATGACACAATGTTTCCATCATTCATACGATGTGAGCGATATTCAGCAAGGGCAAGAATGCTTCTATCCCAATCTTCTACAAATCCTCCAATCCAATTATGATCAGGTGGCGGTATTTTTTCTATAAATATTCCATCGCAGGCATGAAAAACAAACGGGCATTGCAACTCTTTTTGAGCTTTCAGTATCGAGTACCCAAGGCTGCTTCCAGGACCTTTATATTTATCAACCCACACAAATTCAAATTGCCTATCGGGGTAATTTGTTTCAAGAAATGTTTTTACGCTGTTGCCTAAATAACCAAGCGTAACGACAAAAGTTACCTCTTGGGGATAGGAATCGATTATGTAAGTAATGGTGGGCTTACCATGAAGAGACAGCAATGCTTTATTGGTGTTTGCAGTTATTTCTTTGAGCCGCGAACCAGTGCCCGAGGTTGGCAATAGTACCTTATACTGTTCCATGTTCACTATTGATTCGACCATCCGGACGATTTGTATCGTCCTCAATTCTAATTACATCATCTACTTCAGGAGTTGAAACTTCCTGAAGAATGATATCTGTAATTGCAATAATGCGGTGTTTCTTTAAGGGTGCGACGTTGAAGAAGTCATCTTTTTTCATTTTTTGTTTTTCTACGACGCCATGATCATTTTCAAGCCACACTTCAGCTTCGCCGTCGATAATGTAATTGGTTTCCAACTTTTGGTTGTGGTATTGATAGCTCGTTTTAGTGCCTGCATTGATGTAGATTCGCTTATAACAATACTTATCATTGAGCTCTAGCCAAATTTCTTTGCCCCAAGGCTTTATGACCGTTTTTGGAGTTTTATGTTTCATGTGATTTGTAAACCCACATTAATGTATTTTACTGATGCTACTATTTAACCAGAAATACTGTATCCACCGTCAACAATAATAGTCTGTCCAGTAATATAGCTCGACTTATCACTGGCGAGAAATAAAATTACCTCCGCGATTTCTTCAGGCCGAGCAGCTCTACCAATGGGAGTTTCTTTAATTTGATTATATATTCTACTAGTCCAAACCGATGTTGCTGTCTCCGTCTCCGTAAATCCCGGAGCGACGCAGTTTACTAGAATATTATACTCAGCGAGCTCTCTTGCCATACTTGCAGTCATAGTAATAAGCGCGGCTTTTGAGGAAGCAAAAGCAGCCCGACCTGCCGTATTTGGGAGGCCCTTGATTGAGGATATGTGTATTATTTTTCCTCCTTTTTGTCTGATCATCTGTGGGATAACCGTTTTTGAAAAATGAACCGCACCAAGCACGTTGGTATTAAATGTCTCGAGCCATTCTTGACTTGTGAGTTCCTGGAAGGGTTTAGAGATGCTGATGCCAGCATTGTTTATTAATACATCTATTTTTGGAAATTTTTCCAGCGCTGCCTTTACACTGCCTTCATCACCGACATCGCAAAAAATATATGGAGCATTGAGCTCTCGTGAGAGTTTTTTTAAGTTTGCAGATTCAGTTCTGCCGTGAAGGATGACATTGGCGCCATAATTTTTAGCGAGCCTTGCAGTTACTGCCCCAATACCCTTCGAGGAGCCTGTTATTAAAATTGTTTTTTCTCGTAACATTGGGTGTGGTGATGTATCACCTGATAGTACATTAAATACTCCTTCCTTCATATAAGTCTACTCAGCATACTTCTCCCCATGAAGTAAAGAAGTTTATCGAATGGTTCTTCATGTAAGGGCGACATATTAAGGAAAATAAGCGCAGTAATAATTTTCACTTTTTTTATGTCGAAGTCGTGCTTTTTTAAAAAATATTCGAATTCTTCTCTCGCTTCGTTAAGATCATTTTTAATGAAATAGTTATAGTGGACAATATTATCCGACATATCAAAAGAAAACATCGCTTCTTTAATAAGCTTATAAGAGACTAGCGTGCCCCCATAGAGCTTTGCCAAGTCATAATACATGTCCCCGTGACTGACTAGCCCCGCAAAATCCTGTCTCCAATCAAGAAGAAGAAACTTATTTTTTTTGTCCACGGCGTCTTTTATAAAAAGAATGTTGTCGAACTGAAGATCACCATGGAAGTTACTCGGGGTTCCGTCCTTTACATGGAGCCAATTTATTTTTTTAAAAAGTTCATAAAGTGGTGGTACCGATATACCGTTGATAAAAGTTGTGGTATCTGTGATACCTGTTTTATCGTAAAATTTCTGTATGCGTTTCTTGGTTTTGTTTACATAAAATTCTTCGCAAGCCTCGGCGTATTCCCGCCTTGCTTCTTCGGTAAGGTTTATTTGTTTCCATAGATGAGTTCTTGCCCATTCTAAGAAATCAATAACCATTTGGCGATCGAGTACATCATAAAACACTTGTCCTTCTATTTTATTGTAAGAATAAAAATTACCTTTTCGAGGATCAATTTTTGGGCAAAGATCATTTAAATATTTTTGGGCCCGCTCATGTCGATTCTCCGTAATGGTTTTATCAGCAAAAAATTTAATAACTTTGTTTCCAACAAAGTACAAGAATTCGTCGCCACTACCCTTACTGAAATTAAATTTATTTTCTCCACTGAAGAGCTTATTTGTTTTGGTATAGGCTTCTAAGGTGTGTGTATTATGCCAAGTAAACGCAATTGGGGAGAGATCGTATTCGATTAAATGTCTTAGTCCATTAAATATATGGATCGCGCCTTTTGTGTCTTCTATGCTTTTCGACAATCCTTCAAAGAACTTTTCATAATCTTTAATGCCAGCTAAGCCGATGAAGCCGAATTCATTATTATCTTTTGTCTCGTTGTCAATCTGATAGATACGTTTGTCCCGTATTTTCACAGTACTGAACAGTTCGGAGCTCTCTTCCGGTCCGACTCCAAGCCAGTTATACTCTGGCGCGGGAACCTCTTCCAGTACGAAAGTATCTGTAGTGCAAAAAATAAATGGGCATTGGAGATTGGGCCTGCATTGCAGTAGCGCGCAACCATTATTAGTTCTTGGTTCGGCAATATTATTAATTTCAACAAAAGTAAATTTTCGATTTGGGTGTGCAAGAGTGAGGTAATCCACTATGGTATCTTTTTTGTGGCCCAAAGCAACCACCAGTTCAATTTCTGCAGGAAACTTTTCAATAATATGTGATATAACAGCTTTAAAATTTACCGGAAGAATTGCTTTATTGATGCTATGTGTCAGCTTTTGCATTGAATGTTCGACCCTCGCAGCCAAAATACATACTTTGTAACTCGTATACTTCATTTATGTTGGGTAAAGAATTTTTCTAGAAGATGAAGACACGCCTCAGCCACGGCTCCCTCGCCAGCTTTTGCGTTGGTAACAAATGCTGCTTTCGCACGTGCGGTATAGAATGCACTTGACGGAGCGATGCTATATGCCACAAAATCAAAAATAATAGCATCGTGAATTCCATCACCCATATATACGGATTCAGAAAGATCGAAATTTTGTCGCAGCCAGGAAAGTCTTTCTGCTTCGGGGACCAATTTGAGTTCCAGGCCCATATCATCAGCGACCCTTTTTTTTGTGATTAAAAATCCACGTTTATCTGCAGAAATAGCGAACACATTAAGGTGGGGGATAATTAATTTAATTCCATCATTGTCGTGTGGTCCGAATACCTTGGCGAACTTACCATCTATTGTATAAAGAAATTGTCCGGTGGTAAGCACGCCATCAACATCGAGAATGAAGTTTTTGATCGGTTTGCTCATTTATCAGAGATTATCCGCATAAATTTTAAAGTTGCGCATCATTTCTTGAATAATTGTTTCTCTAAAATCTTCATGGGAGTTGATTTTTTCGTAGAGCTTTTTATATGCATCGCTTGAGAATACATAATGTCCGGCGATAATTGAGCAGAGGTACTTATTTTCCCTCGTGTTCACATCGAGCCATTTTTTCCAGCGCTCACTTTGATACGCTTCCTCCAGAAATTCACGAGGATCGAGTCCATAAACAAATGCTTTATGGAGTGTTAATTTTGTTTGAATGACGCCGTATTGGGGCGCCACGTTTACTGCGTCAATGATACCCGAACGACGCGCGATGGTCCTTTTATCAATATAGTCAGCGTTGTGTTCTTTAAGAAATATACCAAATTGATTTGCGACCCCTTTTACTTTTCTTAAAAAAGTATCGTTAAATGATCCTGCCTGGTTAGTTTCAGTAACCAGACTGCCAGTTTGGCACACAAAGAAATGAATAGGCGTAATGCTCGTAAAAAACTCCATTTCTCGTTTAATCGCGTCCAAATTTGTTAAATATGCTCCGGTATTTTCGTCCGTTCCCACCTCAATAAGAATGTCCTTGTTTTTTTTGAGAATATATTCTATTGCTTTTTGAGATTTCTCAAGGATTTGTGTTTTATCGCCCTTGAGGTGACAATAATCTACATGGATTAAATCAAAGTCGTTTTCAATATCGGCATTAATGGTGTTGTATGTATCATCAAGGTGATGATTTTTAAACCCCGGACCACAGTGATCTCTACAAATAAAAACTTTTGCGTCAGGATATTTGGCCACCATGGTGTTTAAATAATTTCTATATTGCGCGGTATTCCAGTTATTCACATAGCCACCGTCCCAATCGATTTGGTTTTTTGATGCAATAAGCATCATGGGAATATTGTTATCGGCGGAAAAGCGATATACAGCATCAATAATTTCTGGACTCATGGGACCGATACCTATCTTGCTTATGGGTTTACCGGATGTAGTATCTGGCATTATTTTCTGTTTAGCTGTGATCATCGTTGAATTGTACAACGGCATCTATTTCCGAGGTAGAAAGTTCAAGATACAGAGCATTTTCAGTAGGAGCAAACATGCGATGTTTCATGAGTGGAGGAATGGTAATAACATCTCCCTGATGTAGGACGCGGACACCATTTTCGAGAATGACATGTAGTTCGCCGGAGAGTCCTACAACTGTCACCGTCATTTTTTTATGATACTGAAACGAGCATTGGAAACTTTTTTTCATAAATAAGCGCTTGACGGTATAGTGAGAATTAGTTTCAAGTATTTCCTCATATCCCCAAGCTTTCTCTATGCGCTCGTTGATTTTTCTAGGTCCTTCAAGGTTTTTTTCTTTGTATAAACCACGAGATTCTAAACTATATCCTGGCATACCGAGATTGTCGTCTATACATGCAAAAAGCTCTTGGCGGGAGAGTGCCATGGTAAATGGCAACATGTCAAATCGGTCGGAAGATTTTTCGAGATCAAATGGAGCCTCTTTGCTGAATCGACGTAGTCGGTAACCAGTGAGGCGATGCAAAGATTGGAATGCTTTTGTGTGGTCGAAGTGGATTCCTAATTTGTCCAATAACGCCATCGTCATAAAAATATATCGGATAGTTTGTCTCGGCAGCTTTCTTCGATCGTTTTTCATCATTCGTATCAAAAACGATTTTCGATATATCCCAAGAAGGGAAAGAAGATAATATGGGTGCCCATGGCCCATTATTTTCTTCCACAACTGCTCATCCAGTTTAATAACATCAATATGCTGTAGTTTTTCCATTGGAACTACAGAAAATGCCTCGCGAGATTTTCCAAACATCCACCAAGAATATAGCAGGTAATCTGCATGGGCAGTTTTCATGTCTTGAATGATTTCAGTGTATATTTCGGTCGGAGAAACGTTGATGTGGTCTTCAATCCACAACAGAATATAGTCATGCTTTACATTTGGCATCATGTCGAGGGCGTTCTCGATCCACCCCCTCCCATCGTCCAGGAACTCACACAACGACAATTTATCGCCAAGGTGCTGTTTCAAAAATAATATGGCCTCTTCACGAAATGATCCACGAATATTAATGACCCAGTTATCACTAATGTCCTTAAATGACTGAAGAGAGTCCTTCATGTGTTGAAGGCGCTCCCCAGAGTTTATTCGTAAATTACCAAAAATAGTTAACATGCGATTTCATTTCTTAGCGCTATTTGTGAAATACTGAATATATATTTCAAGCGTTCGTTTCCAAGAGAAACGGGAATAGAAATCCCGAGCGTGGAGGGAATAGGTATCATAGTTTGGTCCCAGGATATCATTGATTTTGTTGGCGATATCAGTTGAATTACCTTGAGCAGTGAGAAGCCCATTGTACCCGTCTTTTAGCGCACTTTCAATACCGCAATTTCTACTACCAACAACCGGCTTACCAAATTGCGCGGCCTCTAAAAGTGCGAGCCCAAACCCTTCGATGTGCAATCCGTCGTTGTTTGAAGAAAGGGCAAAAAGATGACATGACTGATAAAAACATGCGAGCGTGAGATCGTCGTAATTGTTTGAAATCATGAGGATATTATTTTGAAGATGATGCATCTCGACAAAATCAATAATTTTCCTAACGTAGGTCTGATCATTATCTGAACCAATAATAATATATAGAAAATGAGGATATATATTTTGCAGACTTTTAAGTGCAAGTAATGTATTCAATTGCCCCTTTCGATGTTTAATGTCACCTACGGTGAGTATGATCGGGTATCGCCAAGAAATTTTATACGTTAACCCAAAGTTACGCAGTTGTTCATCGTTCGGTACCGGTAACGACGGAGGTCCCATCAAAACCGTGGTAGTAACGACTTCAGGACAAAGTTCCTTTAATTGACTCCGAAGATAATCACTAATGCAAAGAATGACCTCCGCTCTCCGATACGACCTGCACAGCAACATACCCATTAGTGTTTCCTGCAGAGGGGCTAGAGTGTATGTGCCAATGCCTGTAATAAAAAGTTTTTTTGATGTTCCAAGGACCGCCAACCAGCCATATACCCCATATGGCCAACCATCGTGGGCGTGTATGATGTCTACATTTTTGGCGAAACGTCGGACAGTGTAGATATTCAAAATAAAATTCCAGATACGCCTTACTGGTTTTTGTCGAAAAACTGGCCTCAGAATATTGTGTTCAAAAGGGACGGTAGGAGTGCTTGCTTCAGAAATTACCTTCATATCAATAGCGTAGGATTCAAGCGCTTTGACGACCTCAAAAGAGTATCTTCCTAATCCGCCTCGGTTTCCAAGATAATTTGTAATGATGAGCAATTTCACAAAGTAATTCGTTCTAAATAATTCATTATTCTTTTCCAAACAAGCTTCACCGTTATTGCTTTTTCAAAAAAGGTAAAAAATCGTGATTTATATATATATGTGAACTCTGGAGTTAAATCTTTGCCAAATGACATCTTAAATTTAGCGATGTTCTCGGTTTTTGGATTGTGAATATTGACAGAAGCAAGATCAAGGAGCTGAAAGTCATTTCGTTTTCCCCATAGACAGGCTTCCCAAATAAGTCGCCGAGTCGCAAATCCAATGAGTTTGAGAAGTTCCCTGTCATGGGTGGCAAGTCTTTTTGAAAAAATTGAGCGGACTCGTAAATACGGAGGGCTTTTCGTTATAAATAACCCAGAAATCAATTCATCTTCCAGCTCAATGCCTAAAAAAAATGTTTGCGCTAGGACATGTTGGGAAACAGGAACACGTCCTTGCGAAAACTCAAATTTTTTATAGAGCGCATAGGATCGATCATCGGGGATATCATTCGTAATCACGCGGAAGTTGTCAATTTTATACGATCTACGAATTTCGTTTCTGGTCGTGTTATTGAACTCTCGGAGTATATCTTCCTTGCTCCGCGTGAGATCTATCAAAAGTGTTGGCTTTGAAAATGAATGGAATCCAGGCAATTTCATTTGTTTATATGATAAAATGACGATTGAGGAATACACTCCACTATTGATCACTTCTTGAATCTTGTTATCATCAAGAATAATGGAAGCTGTTTTAAAAAATAATCTCCTTTGTTCGATGATCACGTTTTGATGTTTAAAAAGTAAATTCGTAATGCAAACATCCACAATGATTCTCCTGGTTTGGGCGATATATTCTTTAAATAGTGCATCATGTGATTTGAGATTGGCATATTATTGAGTCCTTTTCCAGCCGATACTCCAAACCGATAGCCATATTTACCTAACTCACCAATAAGTTGTTCACTTCCCCTGCTGTGGGGAAAAGAAAAAGAATCGACTTTTTGACCAGTCTCTTCCTCAATACGCCGCTTCGAATGCACAATTTCAAACTGGAGTTCCTGTGGACTGCACTCAGTAAGACGCGCGTGCGAAACACTATGGGAACCGAGTTCGAAATTGTTTTTAACAAGAAGAGCAACATCATTCCATGATAAAAAAATATGAAAAAGGGGGGAGTGCTTATCAATCGGAAATTGACGCATCACCTCAATTCGTTTTCGATCAGTTTTATTTTTTATATTTTCAATTTGATAATTTTGCTCGTCTTTTGCGATACCACCTTCATGTGACGCATGCTTGTATTGTATTGTCCAAAGCATGTGCGTGTGATCCAAAATCCCAGTAATAAGAAAAATGGTTGCGGGTATGCCATATTTATGTAAAATTGGAGCCGCATTCGTTAGTAAGTTTTTGAATCCATCATCAAAATAAATAATGGTCGGTTTATAAATATTTCTAATGTCGGCGGTAGCAAGATCCTTAAATGAAATAAATGTATGTCCTCGTTTTTTGAGGTAGAGGATCTGCTGCTCGAAGAGATCTTCCTCAATTGAAATATGTTCATAGAGATAGTTTTTAAATTCCTCGGAATTTTTTGGAGAGCAAATACTATGGTACATTACAACGAAAACTTTTTTTTTGAGAAATAGGCTACAGATATCATTAAAGCCACTCCAATATATTAGGTAATATATGATGTGCCTTAGTGTCATGATTTTGTTGCAATTGTTTGTTTAATAAATTCATGAATATGATATCCTCGGTCATTCCAAGAATATTTACGGCTATCCTGGAGGGCTGCCTTGGTAAGCGTGTCGCGAAGCTGGTGGTCGCCAAGCACACGATTGATTGCTGCCGCCCATTCTCTGGGGTTCTTGAAATCAGAAACTAGCAATGCATTTTTTTCATGATGTAATACTTCTTCAATCGCTTTCGTTCTTGCTGCTATGATGACCCGTTCTGAAGAGAGATATTCAAACATTTTTGTAGGAGAATTTCCGATTTGAGCACCGGATGATGGGAGCATAAGAACATCAGCGGCTTTCCAATAGCGATAGACCATATGCTTTGGAACCCAAGGGAGAAACAGAATTTTTTTATCCACTCGAAGGTGTGTTGCCAAATCTTCAAGTTCTTTCGTTTCATTTCCTCTCTTTCCTAATCCAATAAACAGTGTTGAATCATTCACATATACCATCGCTTCTACGATATCCTCAAGCCCGTAAGAGTCATTGTTGCCGGTTTTATAAAGATTTCCAGCATACATAAGAATGACTCTTTCCCTTGGCAGTTTCAATTCTTCTCGCAGGAATTCTTTGCTATTAATAATGCGCGCGAAGCGCTCTGGTTCCGCAGCAGCGCAAAAGGCAACAATGATATTTGGATTCATGTGTTTGTAATACTCGCGAAGACCAAAACTAATCGCAATGAGCCCGTCTGAAATTTTCGAAAAATAATTATTCATAAATTGCCCATGCTTTTTGTGGAGAACAGCATGAAGCTCGATAAAAATGGGTTTCTTCAATATATATTTGCAAGCCAAAATCGGCATGAATAATGTACAGTCGCGAACATATAAGATATCGAATGTATTTCTATGAAGAATAATGTATCTCAAAATAGAAATATTTATAGCAATTGTCTCGAACCAATTGACGAGGCGGATACTACTTCCCCTAAATATGTTTCCGTATGACGATACTGAAATAATTTCGAAATTCTTTTTCACGTTGTGCTTTCGAAAAAAGCTCTGTAGAGCAGATTCACCGACAAGACTGTTGTCGGAACTAAGTAAAATAACTTGAGTGTCAGTTTGCTCCGCTAATGCCTCACATGTTTTTGTGGTTGTATATACATGTGCTTTGTCGGAAAGAAAGTTCATTCTTGATATATGAAGAATGGTCATAATACGCAGGAAAGTAGATAATTATATCAAAGCCGCAAACTCACTAATAATAGTTTCCAGACTTTTCTGAAAAAGAATATAATCTTTTTTTATGTGTATCTCGTGCAGAAGATACATAATCAATAGTTTTTCTCTGAAAGTGCACTGAATATTTACTTGATCGTAATAGGCATCAAGTACATTGCGCCAATTATTATTTTGTTTTCTCGCCACTAAGTGAAATACATCAAAGCCAGGAATATTGATCATGCCGAACGTATCACAATCAATAAACATTATCTTATCTCCGTCAATAAGGACATTATCGGTAGTCAGGTCACCATGTTGCGGGATACGCGGTAATTGGAGTGAAACATTGCCCCACAGATCAGTAAAATACTTAATAATTCCATCGATTGTTTCCCTAGGACCCTGAAGTTCCTTTATTAACTGTACGCCGTAGTGTATGTCCAACACGATATTATCAGAAGTACGCATTGCAATATACTTAGAAAACGAAAAATATGCTTCTATAATCTTCTCCATATCTCGCTCGCTGTTGACCTTATTACCAATGCACATTGTTTCTACGTTAAAAATGATGTGGCCATCGTCATAAACCAGAATTGCTTGTGGAAACATCGCAGAGAACGATGAATATTTAGTGAGCTTATTTAACATCTGTAAAGCGCCATACGAGCGCCGTATTACCTCGGCATCTCGATACGACCTAACAGTTTTAACGATTGCCACCGGAATAATGTTTCTGTCAGTAAAAACAAAAAAAATGACCTTATTCCCAACTCCTTTTCCGGAAATTGCTGTACTATATTTTAAAAATCCTAGTCGATCAGTAGTTGAAATAGGTAAAATGCCCGGGCTATCCTTCAGTATTTTTTCAATAAACGAAATCATTTTTTTACTATTATACCGAAACTATAAAATACGAAACGGTACACTCGAACAACCGCCAAGGAGCGCAACAAAAATAGTAACATCTGCACAAAAATGTTCTGCGAGCGCTTGAACGTTGTCATCGCATATTGAAGGATATGTATATTATCATAAGGGATAATGATCCGTGGCAAATTATAACCAGGATACTCTAAATAAAATTTTGCCCGATCTGTAAATCCAGATTCGCGTAATAATGTTTCATAACTACGTTTAGAATACGTATAGGTCCTATAAGGAGCATTTATGCGTAGTTGTGAATAAATATTTGCGATTGGTCTGGGCATAAAGCTGGTGTATCTTAAACCCCCATGGTCGAATGCTCTCGCATACACAAAGGCAAAGCGATTTTCTATACCTATATAAATATGCCCACCCTTTTTAAGTAGCTTGCGGCATATTTCTAAACTTTTGATTTGCGCATGGCGTGGATTATTGTACAATTTTGTCTGCCCGACCCATTCAAGGACGCCATTCATAACGATAAGGTCAATGCTATTTTCCTTTATTGGTAAATCAAATATATCACCAACAAATACACTGACATTATTCAATTGCTCTGCTTCGGCGCGTTTTTTCAAAAAACGCATACGTGAAATCGATTGATCGCACGCAATAACATGTTTAGCAATTTTTGCGAGTGGAATAGTTATCCGTCCGAGGCCAGCTCCAATATCGAGAACTACTAATTCGTTTGAAGGAGGAATAAAAAAAATCCAATCTGCACGATCTTCATCAAATGTGAAATCAAGCTTTTTCTGCAACTGAAGAGAAAAAGCATCAAAACCATGGTTCTCGATAAGATCGATAATATTTTTGAGCTCTGGTTCTGCAATTTTTCCCCAGTAGATGTCGTTAGAAAATACGGGAATTCCATGGATAATCGGAACGACCTTCTTACAATATAAACAGAAAAGCTTTTCAGACGAAGCTTCGTAAGATTGCAAACATGTATTGCAGTAATATTGTAATTTATTTTTCATGGATTATTTTAAATACTCGTGCGAGTTTATGAGCCATCTCTTCGGTGTTCAATGATGTATCGACTTTTAGTCGCGCATTCTTCGCCATGTTTAGTCCCATGTCACCTTTGGATATTGTACGAATGCCATTCACAATAGCATCGCTGTCATAGAAATCAACGAGTAGTACATCTTTTTCATGCTCGACATAATCATTGAGATATTCTTTTTTGCTCGCGATGATTGGTAGCCCCGATGCCATCGCCTCAAGAAGAACGGTTGGACCGGAGGAGTCCGAACCCTCACTATATGTATCTTTGTGGGTGATCAAAAGGAGCGCCTTTGCTTTTCCATAAAAATCTTGCAATTCGTTTATTGATATATTTACATGAATATGAACGTTTGGCGGTATATCTTGGATGTGTTGTATATTACGTGGAAGGCACACAAGATGGAATTTTTCCATAGGCATTTTTTTTGCAACGTCGATTACAGTTTTATAATCACGAGCATCGTCTCGCCCTACGGAAAGTAAAAAATCTTCCCTTCCATGGCAGATAAATTTATAGTAGTCTTTATCAACACCCATATGAACAATAAATAATTTCTCCTTTAAAAATGGAAGACGTGAGGCTACATTTTTCAAATCAATCTGTGCTAAGAACACAATACCGTCAACCTCTCTGAGAATCCATACGAGTATTTTAAATTTTATAGAACTCTGCTTATGCACATTAAGTAATCGACTGAGAACAGAATTAAAAATGATAAACTTCGTTTCAGTTCGGATAAATTTTTTCCAAATAAGCATGTACAAAACGGAAATCCCAAAAACGACATCATAATGGCGTGCTAAGAAAAACATCAAGGAGTGTCTGCCGCGAAATCCGATGATTTTTGAAAAAAAACCGATAATTGGGTATTGGTCTTTAAATTCTCTATACTCCGCATTCATACCAAATTTCACTAAATGATTCTGGCCATATAGTTGTGTGTCGGGGTAGTCTACGTGAATTCTTCCACGCGTTTTGTCCTTTCTGGTTCCTGAAAAAATATATAAAATATTCATAGTGATTCTAGAATACTGGAAAAAATATGTCCGCACGCAGACGCGTATTACATTCTTCCCATACTGCCTTCCGCGTCGCGTGATAAGATGATTCCGAAAGATTATTCCACCAACTCTGGACTACCCCAGGAGCCATGTCAATCTGCGTATAAGAAATTCTCATCATAATATCTTTATATGCTATTTCTGATACCATAAAATTGTGTATTAGGTATTTCATTCGGTGCCGAATCGGGACTCACGTTCCTGGACCCAGAAAAAAGAAACAATACTTTCATAGTTGATTAAAAAGTCTTGTAAAATATTTATCTGCTCGGAGAAATCTGTTGAACATTTGAAAGGCAGATTCCTGCTTTTCCTGATATGAGGCCGGGGTAAGATTGTTCCACCATTGGGCAGTGGCTCCGGGCAGGTCATTTATCTTTTGGATAGAAACAGTGAGTACAAACTCATCGTAATTGATTTCTTCTGCGAGGGGTAGGATCGTATCTGTGTCGACGAGAAGGGGGAGACGGGACAGACTGAGCGCTTCATAAAATCTATTTGAATAGTTCCCGTCACCTTTGACACACAGAGAAAAATCACAGTTGCGCATATTTTCTACATATTGCATTCTTGCTTGCATCGCATCAAGCTGAATGGTATCCGCATGACCAGAATACGTCGTGCGCACAATAAAATTTGTATTTACCCTCTCGTCCAAAGCGAGGATGCGTAGCGCCTCCTGGCGAATTGCTACACCGCGCACGTGAGCCGTACGTTGTGTATGAAAAATGATATCGAGTGTGCGAGTCAAAGTGAGATGGAGAGAATCGCGGAGAGTTCTTAATGCTGATTCGCGTGCTGCCCAGCCGCAAAATCCGATGGTAGGTATTGAAGATTTGCTCCTGATACATCGTTGTTCTTTGGGTAAGGGTAAAATGATGGGAGGTATTGGGTGTTCATGTGGCATTCGTTTTGACCGGTATAGCGAAGTGCGGAAAATATTTGCGTTAGGCACATGAATTGGTTTGTCAAAATCACTAAAATCAAAAATGAGGATCTGCTTTCCATGCGCCTCGGAAACCGCGACAACGTTTTGCAAATATTCTCGCTCACTCTCAATCAGAAAAAAATCATAGGGGATGATGATATATTCGGCCGTTGCGGGATTTTCAACCAGATTAAATAATTTTGTCTCGAAAAATACTGTTGCCGCAGTGTCGGCAAATAATCGCTTTGGCTTACTGAGGATGCCCCAGTGAGGGTAAAAAAATGGTAGATGGCGCAACGATCTCCCGAGAATTCGTGGTGCGTAAAGATTTTTCATTAATCAGGCAATGTGACTAAGTCCTTGAACAATTATTTGATTTAATATTTCTTGGGAAAAAAGATTGCGCGCACTCTTCTGCGCGGCGGCTGATATTTGTTTTCTGAGTGTAACATCAGCGAGATCAATGAGTCGATCCGCATATTCCTTTGGTGAATGTGCTAGTAGCACCTCTTCTGATGGGCGCATCGGATATCCCACAAGAGCATTTTTTGAGGTAATTGTCGGAATTCCGCGCACAATAGGTTCAAATACTTTCTGCTGCATGCCGCCACCATACAATTTCGGTGCGAGTGCGATGTCAATTTCATGATAAAAACGATCGAGGTTCGGCACGTAAGATTCGTAGATAACATTATCCAAGCATTCGCGTTGTAAATAAGCAGGAAGCTTGGCGCCAAAAATATGAAAGACAAACACGCCGGGCATTAATTGGTTTACGGTCGGTGCAATTTCTTCAATGATCATTCTTGCAGCGGCCAAATTGTGCCGCACATTATAGGAAGAGCCGGCGAAAGCGACGTGCAGTATCTTTGTTTCCTTCGGAATATGTTCAAACTTGAGAAAGTCCGGTAGTTTTCGTAGGGGGAGGACCGCACAGTATTTTGCACCGAATTTTTTGTATTTATCTCGATCATCCGGAGAGATCGCAAATAACACGTCACAGGAGTGCGCGGCGGTGTATTCATTGAGAAGTTTTGATGCCGCCTTCAACAATGTAAACGGCCCTATACCTGCCTCTTGTAAGTAGTGCTGTGATTCAAAATTAACCGAGCGCATGATAATGGGCACACCTAGGCGCCTCACCGTCCGTGCGAGCGGCCAAAGAAAACTCGGTTCCAACCACACGACATCGGGATGCCAACTCTCTATCTTATGTTTTATTGCAACTTGCAAACCCGGGTCTCGATATTCCAGGCTTGCTCCATCCAGCCACCGCGGGTTGATACGATTAAGAATGCTCTTTTTTCGGTAGGGGAAATACACGAGCTTAATGCCCATACTGTGTGCCCTCTCAACGGTCTCTCTTTGCGCCTGTAGTGGCGCGTGAGTTTTTGCATACACCGTTAACTCGTATCCGAAATTCTTGAGTTGAAGAATTCCAGACGTGCGATCCGCTTCTTCCGCGCCCCGTTCTCGGAAGGAAAAATCAGAAGTGCAAATAAGAATTCTTTTCATAAGTGTATTTGAAATGTTCTTGCCCATATTTGAAAAACGAATACAGCCCATAATTCATTGGCAAAGTACGCTGAACCCCCGGCGTGCAATCGGTGCATTTGTTGTAAGCGCTCAAAGTCGATAAGAGTCGAGGTTTCTGCGTAATACGACTGCGTAAAGGTTTCTGACATCATCTTCTTTAATTCCGGGTGTCGCATCCATTTTGCAGATGGGGAGAACCATCCGCGTTTTGGCTGCTTGAGAACATATTTTGGCAATACTCCGAAGAGTTCTTTTCTCAGCAACTTTTTTGTTTGAAATAAACCTACGTGATATGTTGAAGGAAAACTTCTCGCCATATTAATCACTGAGCGCTCTAAAAGAGGCACACGCATTTCAAGCCCGTGAGCCATACTCATTTTGTCTGAGCGCAACAGCGCTTCATCAGTAAGCCACGTTTGTCTGTCGACTTCCATCATCTGCCGTTCAAAATCTTGATCTGGTACTGTGGCAAAGCGCTCGTTTATCCAAGCTGACGCGGTACGCTCATCAATATCCAATCGAAATATATCTCCCATATGCATCCGTCCCGGCATCATTAGTGCCGCGTAGCGTTCCGCACCCGGGGGAAATAGTAATTTTGAGTTAACTAATTTTGCGATCCGTTGACTTAGTATATGGGGCATACTCCCGACAATATTTGCGATGCGACTCAATCGGTATCTTTCATAGCCGCCAAACAGTTCGTCCCCACCCTCGCCAGAGAGCGCGACCGCCACTCGGTTTTTCGCAAAACGGGAGAGTAGAAACATTGGAATGATCGTTGCATTCGCGATCGGCTCCTCTAGGTGCAGGAGTGCGTGCGCGATTTCTGACACTACCTGCCGACTGTCTATAAGCAGTTCATGATGCATGGTTTCATAGTGCTTGGATAGACGTAGCGCGATGTCCGCGTCAACATTGAATTTCTCTTGTTGTTCAGATTCTGAAAGATCAAATCGTATGGAAAATGTGTTGAGTTCACGAATATGCGGGCGGGCAAAATGGAGAATAGTGCTAGAGTCAATGCCTCCGGAAAGATAAAGACCGACCGGACGGTCACTGACCAGCTCCGCTTTAACTGCAGTGTGAATACAATCGAGTACGCGCGGCAGATCCAATCGATCAAAGTTTTTTGGTATGGTCGGGGACCAGTATTTCGTGAAATGTAGTAGTTCATTTTGAAACCATGCAAAGTGTGCTGCGGGAAACTTTTTGATATCTTTAAAGAGCGTCATGGGTTCTGGTGTATATTGCAGCAACAAATGATGAGATAGGGCAATGTGATCGAGTTGCCTTGATACCGCGGGGTGCACTAAGATAGCTTTTATTTCTGATGCAAAGATCAATGTATTATCCTTATGAAAGTAATACAGCGGCTTAATACCATTGTGATCTCGCGCGAGAAAGAGAGCGCGTTCAAATGTGTCGAAAACCGCGAACGCAAATATCCCGTTGAGCTTCGATACAACTTTTTCTCCCCACGTGATGAATCCTGCGAGCAACACCTCTGTATCCGATTCAGTTGCAAATGGATAATTGAGTTCCCTCCGGAGCTCCTTAAAATTGTATATTTCGCCATTGAAGACAATCACGTACCGGCCATCGCTGCTTGTGAGGGGCTGATTTGCGTCATCGCGTAAATCAATAATTTTGAGACGATTATGTCCTAATGAAATGTCATGAGAAATCCACGTGCATGTGGCGTCAGGACCCCGATGACGCGTACAGGTATTCATCGCGTCTATAAGGTTCTTGTTTTCAAATGTGAAACCGTTGATGGCGCACATGCTACGCGCTTAGTAATCGCTTAATGAGTTCATGCAAATTGTGGTACTGTACAATATAGTTTCGGTTTCGATAATTATGCTCCAGTGGGACTTCCGCCAATAACTGTGCAAGTGTGTTTGTGGTTCCTTCCTTTATATATCCTTCGTTCAGTATTCCCTCAAGGCTTACATTCGTACAGTACACATGTAGGCCAGATGACATGGCTTCCAAAATCACCTTGTCGAAGCTGCCTGTAGGGGTAAAGCTGATTAATGCATGCGACGAATGATAAAACATAGGCAGTTTTTCATGAGGGATGACCCCCACGAATTCAATGTATTCTGACAGATGATCGTTTTTGATTGTCTGCTGCAAATTATTATAGTAATCGACATCCTGAGCGGCTATTGGACCCGCAATACGCATATGGAAATGTCTATTTTTAGATCGGAGTGCGACAGCCACTGGAAGTAGTAGTTCATATCGTTTTACTGGACTTATTCTTCCGACTAATACAATTTCCAGTGTGTTTGTTTTTGGTAGCGTGCCTGGGGAGAAGCGTTCGGTATTGATGCCGTGGCCACAAACCAAGATTTTTCTTGAGGAAAGGTTGCATGAGGATTCTGTTGCAGTCACTATCCTATTGACGAGGAGGTGTGCAGCTCGTAGATAGATTGAAATTCTTTTGTGGACATACCATAAGATGGATCGCTTACGCAGTATTTTTGGAAGAATGTGGAGAGAGACAACATATTCTGGGCACATATGAAAAAAAATGCGTGAAATATCCCTCCGGTGTCTTAAAAACAGATATTGTAAGCGCATCACCTTTGTAATACGCCAAGAGTTTTGTTCGCCTCCGAGTGAGAATACTTGCACATGTTTTGGAAGATGATGTGAGCCGACTTTATTCGCAACGACAATGACGTTTGTATGTCGCGCGAATTCATTCACCCAATCGAGAAAAAAAGATAGCACCGAATCCTTCTCGTCAATTGATTGGGTGACAATGAAGATGCCCATATCAGCGGCCCAGACGGGAAAAAAGCACTACTATTGTGTTGAGGAGTACTGATAGGTCAAGGATCATGCTGCGATTCTTGATATAGTAAAGATCATATTGCAGTTTGATGATGGTCTCGGTGGTGCCTGTGTAATAGAACGGTGGGTTTGTTTGCGCCCAACCAGATAGCCCCGGCTTCACGAGGTGACGCATATCGTAGAAGGGAATTTCTTTGCGCAGTTCAGCGACAAATTCCGGTCGCTCGGGGCGCGGACCAACAAATGAAAGATCGCCTCTTAATATATTGAATACTTGTGGGAGTTCGTCTATTCGTAATTCTCGCAAATATTTTCCAATTCGGGTAATGCGAGGATCATTATGCTGGGTCCATTGAGGCCCGTGTTTTTCGGCGTTATCTTCCATGGAGCGGAATTTGTATAGTTGAAATATTTTCCCATTTTGTCCTACCCGGTAGTGATTGGGAAGTATGACGGGCCCCTTGCTGTTAATTTTGATAGCGAATGCAATGAATGGAAATAAAACCAATGTAATTGTGCCTACTATCAGTCCGATAACAATATCAATGATACGTTTTACACCCGAGTAAATGGGTTTTTTCCCTTCAGCAATATGTTCGAGAAACCACAGTTCCGTAATCAGTGATACAGGAATTCTGTGATAAAGTCGCTCGTGCAGTGCAGCAAAATCCAGTAATTGCACCCCCGAAGGAAGGAGTGCATATATGCGATTCATTGGCTCCCCCGATGACTTTACGGACTGCGGAATCACCACATAATAATTGCGACCTGCCGCACTCATCACAGATACCATAGCAGGTGTAATCTCCGGATGCTGTTCGACATTGATGCCAAGCTGCGGGCGGGATTGTATGTATGCAGCGACTTCAGTAATCTCCGGCGCGCCTCCAATAAGAAATATTTTGAGTGGGGCGTATCGTTTGATAATTTCAGCAAATACATATCTCCAAAGAATGATGATAATAAGTGCAATGCCGCCGATCAGCAGGAGATTTTTTCGAGGGGTAATACCAAACACTGGAAACGCATAGAAGAAGATGACTGCGGCACTAACACCCACCAGGAGAGATCGGAATGAGCCTTCAAGAATTTTCCGGATGTCGAGAGATTCGTACGGGTGATACATGTCATTGATGCGCAAAATAAACAACCACGCCGAAAACACAATAACGAATGGAAGTGCGTGAACAGAAAATTGCGCCATAAGTGCATGTGATCCATATCGAATGCCAAGGGCAATGACAAGACCCAGCATTAAAAATACGCCATCAATGGCGGGGAGGATGCGGTAGGCAAACGCGCGACTAAGCATTGCATGTACTATAACGCTTTTTGTCATTTTTGGTAGCGCGTGGCATACTAATCCCAATCTATGAATTCTTACGAATCATTTGTGCGTTGGATTGCGTACATTGGGCTTGGGCTGTTGTTGCTGACCCCACTTATTGTGAGTCAGTCGATGTATTTTCCGTTTATTACGGGGAAAAACTTCTTTTTTCGCATTGTCACGGAAATTGTCTTTGTCGCATGGGTGTCGCTTGCGGTGCTGGACGCATCATTTCGTCCAAGAAAGAGTGTCGTGCTCTATGCATTCGGAGGGTTTGTGGGCATCGCGACGCTCGCAGGTATCCTTGGGGTAAATCCATACCAAAGTTTTTGGTCCAATTTTGAGCGAATGGAGGGGACCATTACCTACCTGCATCTCTTCGCCCTATTTTTGGCCGCAGCGCATATTCTCAAAAATAAAATGGATTGGTTGCGTTTTTCGTATGTCAGTATTGGTGTCGCAACGTTCGTTGCGCTGTTCACTCTTGGAGAGGGGTTCGATGTAATAAAGGGATATGGGACAGAAGACCGTCCTTTTGCCACGTTTGGAAATTTTATTTATCTCGCGGTGTATCTCATGACTCACATGTTCGTGGTGGGAGGACTACTTGCGAGCGAGTGGAAGAATCCATTGAAGCGGTGGACGCTCATCGCCGTAGAGCTAGTGTTACTCGGAGCATTTTTACTACCTGCGAGTCGCGGAGCATTTTTAGGGTTACTTGCGGGTGTTGGCACAATGACCGTGCTTATCCTTATTTTTTCAAAGCAACGCACGTTTAAATATGGAGCTGCGGCAATAGTAATGGCCGGATTATGTTTGTTGGGGGGGATTAAAATGTATCCGAATAGTTTTATCGTGAAGCAAGTTCCATTATTTAGTCGTTTTTCAGAAATATTCTCGACCGATATAAAGAATCAACCACGTATCAAAATTTGGGGCATGGCAATTGAGGCTGCGCGTGAGCGCCCAGTGCTTGGGTGGGGCCCAGATACATTTATTGTTCCATTTGCAAAATATTACAATCCATCATTATTCGGGAATGAACCATGGTTTGATCGAACACACAATGTATTTCTTGAGTGGTTGGTTGACGCAGGGATTCTTGGTTTTATCGCGTTTCTCTCTATACATGCCGCTGCCCTATATACGTTATTCCGATTGTGGAAATCAAGAACGCTACACTCGGTAATTGCGCTCGCATTTGCAGGAGGATACGGCGCGTATTTGGCGCAAAATTTTTTCGTGTTTGACACCATCACAACGTATCTCACGCTTGTGTTTGCGCTTGCGTTTCTCCATACAGTATCAGTCGAGCATGGGGCAAAAAATACGAAGCCAGTCGATCCAGCATTTGCGGCGATGGTGCCCGCGGGGGCGCTTGTTGCAATCGTGTTGTTGGTTTCATTCCTGAATGTTCGACCGATACAAGCCGCCACCGGCGCTATTGATGTACTACAGTCTTTTCAGAAGCAGACATCGTTTGAAGAAATTGCGCAGCGGACTGATGAAATACTTGCGCTGCGTACACTTGGATCTCGTGAGATTCGTGAGCGGATTGGTATTGTCTCGATGGACTATGCCCTCAAGGCCACGCAACCCAATGATAATACAAGTAAACTCCTTTCCTTTGCAATTGCAAAAATGGAGGAACAAGTAGCAGACGAACCGGAGGTGTTAAAAAATAAATTACTACTCGCACGCCTTCTTGCCATCCAGGATGCGAGAGGGCCTTCAGGCGTTCGTTCTGAAAAATTATATGAGGAGGCACTCTCCGAAGCCCCTGGGTATGTACAGAACTACATCAGTTTTGCAGAACTTCGTATGGTACAGGGAAAGTTTCCCGAAGCGCTGCAATTGGTAAATACGGCGTATCAAATTTCCGGAGAGAAGCGCTCACTACTTATTGTCATTGTGAATGTGTATTTACAGGGAGGCGACATTGTGGGAGCTCAAAAAATTCTGACGGAGAAGATCGCCAGCGGAGCCATTACTATCCTTGCAGATGAAGAAATCAATAGCATGCTTCAAAGGGTAATGGGAATAAACGATACAGCGAAGCGCTTGGATATTATTAAATTCCTTGAAATGCACACAGCTAATAAAGATGGCACTGCAGAACTGCACATCGCATTCGCCCAAACCTATGCTGATCTTGGTAATAAAACTGAAGCAATCAAACATGCAGAACGCGCTGTCCAAATGGATCCAAAATATACTTCAGCGGTTGATGCGTGGCTGAAAACCATGGGTGGGCAGTAGGCTTGCATTTATTCGGATATCTGCTATACTCTTGCTATTGAGTGCTCTGGGTAAGGCTCGGCACGAACTACGTCATCGAAAGATCCCGCGAAAGCGGGGTTTTTTGTTTTATGGTGTCTCTAGCCTATAATATGTGCATATCCCGATAGTGTGGCGCACCAATAGAAGCGCGATAGCAAGGGTTCGAAAAATAAAAAAGCCATTGAGTATTTCAGTGGCCAGAGAGACGGCACTCATAGACGTAGTTCGGAGTCGGACCTCTCTCTGGCCGCTGAAGCACTGATATGGATATTCGCAGCGCGGT
This sequence comes from uncultured Candidatus Saccharibacteria bacterium, assembly GCA_964360995.1. Lineage (GTDB taxonomy): Bacteria > Patescibacteriota > Minisyncoccia > Ryanbacterales > HO2-45-13 > CAYHBS01. The sequence continues at coordinate 7,082 of CAYHYZ010000004.1, read as the reverse complement.
GCCGATCGCACCACACACCTATTTTAAGATTGGCGGGCCAGCTCGTTTTTTTGCGGTTGCCACGTCGATTGATGACGTGCGCGAAGCAGTTGCATTTGCACAAGCGCATGCCCTTCCTTTTGTGGTGATCTCCGGCGGATCAAATGTGCTCGTGTCTGATAATGGATTTCCAGGGCTCGTGATCAAAATGGATTTACGACGCATGTTCACGGAGTTACATACTATTACTGCGGGCGCTGGAGTTCCGATGGCGCAGGTGGTCAGTGAATCGGTCAAGCAGGGGCTTGCGGGGATTGAGTGGGCAATTGGTATCCCCGGTGCGGTGGGTGGTTCAGTGAGAGGAAACGCCGGATGTTTTGGTGGAGACGTTGCGAGTGTGCTCGATTCTGCATATGTGCTCAATACTGAAACAGGAGAAGTGGAATCAATGCCCGCGAGCGTATGTGAATTTGGGTATCGCGACAGTGTGTTTAAACACCATCCGGAGTTTATTATTCTTGAGGCCACATTTCGTTTGTGCTCCGGTGAGAAAGAGGCGAGTCAAAAACTAGTGAAGTCTTACACGCTCGAGCGCGTGTCCAAGCAAGACATCGGGGCGAGGTGTGCCGGATGTATATTCAAAAATCCTTCAACAGATACTCCCGCAGGAAAACTTATTGACCAAGCGGGGCTTAAGGGGTACGCCATTGGTGGGGCGCAAATATCCGAGCGCCATGCAAATTATTTTTTAAATACACACGGCGCCACCGCGTCTGACATTGCCGCGCTTGCCGCGCACGCGCAGGCGGTCGTAAAAGAACGGTTTGGTATCGAGTTAGAACCAGAAATTCAATATATTGGTTTTGCGGGAGCAAAAAATTTGTCACGTGAGGATATCTAATCATTCATATTCAGGAGTCGTTAAAAAATCATGCGCATCATTACAACAAAAACTGTAAAGTCCATCTTAATCAGATTTATTCCACACGCGTGGTATTTTTCTGTAATGAATATGTGGCGGAGAAGGCGCACATCGTATGGGCGTCTCCATTACTCTCAATTTGGAGAGGATATCATCTTGTCCTATTTACTGAAGTCTCAGACAAAAGGCTTCTATATTGATGTGGGCGCGCATCACCCTCGGAGATATTCAAACACATATTTATTATCACAGTTGGGGTGGAACGGAATGAATATTGATATTAGCCCAGAAGCGATCCGTATGTTTAATAAAGAAAGGCCAAATGATATTAATGTTTTGTGCGGAGTCACAGAAGTGGCTGGTGGTCATGAATACTTTTCATTTTCTGATCCTGCGGTGAATTCTCTCGATGTTATTCAGGCACAACGCTGGATGAATAAGGGCTGGATTCATTATTTAGGTAAGGTGAAAGTGCAAACCTATCCGCTAAGAGAGATTATTAGGAAACACTTGTCCACAAGCCAGCATATTGATCTATTGACGGTTGATGTTGAAGGATACGACCTAGAGGTTTTACATTCAAATGATTGGATTACATATAGGCCGTCGATTGTTGTAATTGAGGATAATCATTTCAATTTTAGAAAACCAATAAAGAGTAAAATATACACGTTCTTACTGGAGAAAGAATACGCGCTGTATTCTCGGTCAGGACCATCGCTAATTTTTGTAGATACCAGAGTGCCAGTGAGTGTTTTTGGGGGATAGTATAGGTGGATATTCCATATTTCTGTTCGCGTGATACACTAACCATATGAGAACAAATATTCATGCGAACGGGACAACGCTTACCCCCGCACTTCGTGAATATGTGGAGGGGAAGATTGTGGCTTCGCTACGCCCATTGGTGGGATCCGATGAGTCTGCGATGCTCGACATTGAGCTTGAGCTCACAACCAAGCATCACAAAAAAGGAGACGTGTGGCGTACGGAAGCAAATCTTTCCATGGGAGGGCAGATGATTCGCGTAGAGAAGACTGCAGAAGATATTCACACCGCGATCGATCTCGTGGAAGAAGAAATAGTGAGAGAAACGAAAAAATTTAAAGATCGGACAAGAACAAATTCACGAGAAGGAGGAAGAAAGTTTAAAGATTTTCTCCGACGGTGGACTTCGTAAAAAGAAATGCATGTACAGTCATGCGTTTCTTTTTTTCCAACTGATTGCTAGACTACGTGCACATCATGTCAGATTCGCGCGAAAAGCCAGAAACGAAACATACGCTCAACGGTTCCAATGGATCAAAAACAAATGGAGTAAAGCCTCCCCAGTTTAAGCGGAAGAAGTTTTTATTTGTCTGCGACGAAGCACTGAGTGGATCGGTTGCATTGCAATTGAAAGAAGAGGGGCATTTGGTAAAAATGTATATTCAGCAGCCACTCGATCAAGATGTCTATGATGGTTTTGTTGAAAAAATAAAACATTGGAAGCAGCATCTCGATTGGGCGGACGTGGTGGTGTTTGACACCATTGGATTTGGGTCAAAAGCAGATGAACTTCGGGCAGCGGGCAAGTTGGTAGTAGGTGGAAGTGAATATACGGATCGATTAGAAGCAGATCGCGAATTTGGACAAACCGAAATGTCCGACGCGGGCATGCTCACACCTCCGAGCTGGAACTTCAACGATTACGACGATGCAGTGAGATTTTTAAAGTCGCATCCCGGAAGATATGTGTTTAAGCCATCCGGAGATGTTTCTTATGACAGCCGTACCTATGTGTTTATTGGGAAAGAAGAGGATGGTAAAGACCTCATTGAAATGCTCGAGCAAAACAAAGAGGGGTGGTCGCATGTGATGCCAAACTTTCACATCCAGAAATTTGTGACTGGAGTGGAAATTGCAGCGGGAGCGTTTTTTAATGGGAAAGATTTTTTGCTTCCGGTGAATATCAATTTTGAGCACAAGCGGCTCTACCCGGGAGATTTAGGTCCCATGGTGGGAGAGATGGGCACGCTGATGTACTGGTCAGAGCCCAACTCAATTTTTCGTCAGACGCTCGAAAAAATGAAAGAGAAGCTCCGTGCATGCAAGTATGTGGGATACATCGATATCAACTGCATCGCGAATTCGCGCGGGATTTATCCGCTCGAATTTACATCACGCTTTGGGTACCCGACTATTAGTATCCAAATGGAAGGCATCGCAATGCCGATAGGAGAGATGCTGTACAAAATGGCGGCGGGAGAATTGTTTGAAGTAGATACAAAGCGAGGATTTCAAATTGGCGTTGTCATTGCAGTGCCACCGTTTCCATATATTAGTAAAGTGGAAATGGCGGTATACCGTGACTCATCTATTTTCTTCACAAAGCCAAATCCTGAAGGAGTGTGGATTGGAGAAGTGCGTAAAGTAGGGAGTTCTTGGCGTCTTGCGGGAGTAACGGGATATGCGCTTGTGGTGACGGGCGCAGGGAGCACAGTTGCTGAAGCGCGCAGGCAGGCATATAACCGCATCGAGAATATTCAATTGCAAAACATGTTTTATCGGACGGATATTGGACTACGGTGGAATGAAGACTCCGATCGTCTCCAAAGTTGGGGGTATCTCGCCTAGACACTCCCCGCGTTGATTTTCGGTTCTTTCAGCGCTAGAATGTGCTGGATATGTCACTACTCTCTCGTATCTTCGGAGATGCTTCTTCAAAGCAACTTGAGCACTGGAAGCCGCTCGTTGCGGCTGTTTCTGATACAGAATCAGAATGGAAAGCACTAAGTGATGATGCGCTGAAAGCGCGCGTGAAAGAACTCAAAGAGCAAGTAACATCAGGAACCGATGTCAATGATCTGCTCGTTCCGATGTTTGCGGCAACACGTGAGGCCGCGCGTCGCACACTTGGTCAGCGCCATTATGATGTGCAGTTGCTCGGTGCCGCCGCACTCCATCACGGTAACATTGCGGAAATGCGCACCGGAGAAGGGAAGACGCTTGCGGCAACTCCCGCGGTCGCATTGAACGCGCTCACTGGAAGAGGAGTACACGTTGTCACGGTGAATGATTATCTTGCGCGCCGCGATGCCGCATGGATGGGACAAATATATTTTGCGCTGGGTTTTTCTGTCGGATGTATCACGCACGACACCTCATATGTATACGACCCGGAATGGGGAAAGAAGCACGACGACACACCAGAAGCTACGCGCGACGCAACCGCGAGTTTTCATGTAGTACAAGAATATTTGCGCCCCGTGAGCAGAGGGGAGGCATACGCTGCCGATATTACCTACGGCACCAACAATGAATTCGGTTTTGATTGGTTGCGTGACAATCTTGAACACAGTAAGACTGGCATTCGTCAGAGGGATCATTACTTCGCAATTGTTGACGAGGTGGATTCTATTTTAATTGATGAGGCGCGAACGCCGCTTATTATCTCCGCGCCCGACGAAGCGTCTGGCGAGCTCTACCAGGTATTTTCCAAGCTCATTCCCTCACTAAAAAAAGATACGCATTTCGAAGTCGATGAAAAACAAAAAGCCGTTACGCTCACCGAAGAAGGTATTGAGTATGTAGAAGGACAACTTGGGATTGGAGATATTTACAATGAGAAGGGCATTAAATATGTGCGTCACCTGGAGCAAGCGCTCCGTGCGCAGGCACTTTTTCAGCGTGATCAGGAGTATGTCGTGCGCAACGGGCAGGTGATTATCGTCGATGAATTCACTGGACGTCTCATGCCGGGACGTCGTTGGTCGGATGGGCTGCATCAAGCGGTAGAGGCAAAGGAAGGTGTGGCCGTGCAGAAAGAATCGCGCACGCTCGCTTCGGTAACGTTCCAGAACTATTTTAAAATGTACGAAAAACTTGCCGGAATGACGGGAACTGGTAAAACATCCGAAGAAGAATTTCAACAGGTATACAACTTAAACGTGATGGTGGTGCCAACACATCGCGTGGCGATTCGTCAAGATTTGCCGGACGCAATTTTCCAATCTGAACAAGGAAAATGGAAAGCGGTGGTGAGGTCAATTGCGGAGGCGAATACAGCGGGGCGTCCAGTGCTCGTGGGTACCGTTTCCATTGAGCAGAACGAAAAATTATCCACCATGCTCAAAGTAGAAGGGGTGCGTCACGAGGTGCTCAACGCAAAGAACCACGAGCGAGAAGGAGAAATTATCGCTCAAGCAGGACGGAAGAGCGCAGTCACGGTTGCGACCAACATGGCCGGACGCGGAGTCGATATTATTTTAGGTGGAGCTCCATATATTGCTGCGGAGGCGGATGTGGTGCGCGGGCTTGGAGGGCTACTCGTGATTGGAACGGTGCGGCATGAAGCGCGACGTATCGACAATCAGCTCCGAGGACGCTCAGGGCGTCAGGGAGATCCTGGAACAACGCAATTTTATATTTCGCTTGAAGATGAACTGATGCGCGTGTTCGGTTCGGAGCGGCTGAAAAGTCTCATGGGAACATTTGGAATTCCGGAAGATCAGCCGATTGAGTCAGGTATGGTGTCAAAATCCATTGAGTCTGCGCAGGAGCGCATCGAGGGATTTCATTTTGATGCGCGCAAACACCTTCTCGATTACGACACGGTGCTCACCAAACAGCGCAGCGCAGTGTATCGTGAGCGCAAAGACGTGTTATTTGCCACACCCGAAGTGCTCGAAGAAAAATTAAATCAAGCGATGATTGCGTCGCTCACGCGCATTGCAGATGCGCACACCGGAGATATTAAGGACCACTGGAAACTCGAAGAGCTCGCGCGTCTCATCGAGGCAAACTTTCATGAGCGCGACGTGCTTTCACGACTGAGTGCCGCTACAGACTCTGAAGCGGTACGCGACATTGTACTCGGTATTGGCGCACTTGCGGTGAAAGCGCGACACGAACGCGAAGGGGACAAGTTTTTTGATGTCGTGCGGTCGGTGTACATGCAAGTCATTGATTATTTGTGGCGTGATCATCTCGAGCTCATGGACTACACACGCAGTTCGGTGCGCCTCCGCGCATACGGACAGCGCGATCCACTCGTCGAATATAAAAATGAAGCGTCACGACTCTATAAAACATTTCACCAAACACTTGAGGAGTTATTTACGCAGAATATTGTGAAAGTTGCGGACGAAACCGAAAAGCATCAATTGCGTCCATCACAAGTAATGCTCGGTGCCGGTGGAAATTTACCGAGCGTTCCACGCGACAAAGCAGGGGAAAAAATTGGCCGCAATGACCCATGTCCATGCGGTTCCGGGAAGAAATATAAGAGGTGTCATGGGAAGTAGGAATATGCATCATGTCGCAATCATGAATAAGTCTTGGAACTTAATCCCGAAAATTCTTTCGGGCGAGAAATCCATTGAGTCGCGGTGGTATCAGACTAAACGCACGCCATGGAATAAGGCAAAATCTGGCGACATTGTATTCTTCAAAAATGCAGGAGAACCAATCATTGCCACAGCGGTGGTCGGAGAGATTAAACAGTTTGAGATTCATGGTATCAATGATGTGTTGCAAATTGTCGAGAAGTACGGTCAAAAGATTTGTTTAGTTAACCCAGACCCAAAAAGTTGGAAAAAGTTAGCTCGGTATTGCATACTTCTTAGTCTTCAAATTCCCACGAAGATTGACACGCCATTTCAGATTAACAAGAAAGGATTTGGGACTGGTGCTGCATGGATTACCATTCAAGACGTAGGTAGCATAAAAGTTCCTGCGTAAATAGTAAGAAACTCAAAAAGTGCCATGGAAAATAATATATTTTATATCCCACAGTCTAGTCGGTATCCGAATTTAAAACATGGCTTTTCGAATCGGAGTGATGGTTCGATGCATCGGCATTTGGAAAAAGAGAACAGGGAGGTGTACTTTAGAAAAATAGGCATTGATCCCTATCGCGTAGTAACAGCTGACTTGGTGCATGGAACAAAAGTTGTAAGGGTTTCTGACGAAGCGGCGGGGACGATGATCGGCTCAACCGATGCGCTGGTTACCAATATTAAAAACCTTTTTGTTTCAGTGACTGGCGCGGATTGTTTCCCCTTATATTTATGTGATCCCATACACAAAGCAGTCGGCATCGCGCATGTCGGATGGAAAGGCCTTGTAGGGGGCGTAGTAACTAATACGGTGGTAGAAATGGCACAAGCGTTTGGCGCGGTGCCGCATATGCTTGTTGTGG
>CAYHYZ010000003.1:24956-42484 GCA_964360995.1 uncultured Candidatus Saccharibacteria bacterium | reverse complement strand
AGCAGTTGCATGAGGCGAGGGTCAAGATCAAACACCCCAATCTCGTATGCCGCGGCGTCGGCCGCATCTTTCATGGCCTTTTCAATCTTTCCCTTTGCCTTATCTACCGTTTCTTCAATGCGCGCGGGGTGTATTCGTCCGTCTACGATAAGGTCCTCGAGTGCACTTTTTGCAATTTGCCGACGCACCGGATCAAAGCTTGAGATCATAATGGATCCCGGTGTTTCATCCACAACAATTTCTACGCCCGCCGCGCGCTCAAGCGCGCGGATGTTCCGTCCCTCTTTCCCAATAATTTTACCCTTCACGTCATCTGACGGGATGGAAACAGTTGTCGTGGTGACTTCAGATGTCGTCGCAGACGCAAGGCGTTGAATAATCACCGCAAGAATATCTTTTGCTTTTCGCTCAAGTCGTTCTTCTCCTTGTAGTTCCAGTTTACGCATACGTTCGGCGAGCACTTGCTCGGCGTCACGTTCTACCGCGCTCATGAGTTGTTTTTTCGCCTCCTCATTTGAAAGACCGGCAATTTTCTCAAGCGCGACCACGTGTTCCTGTTCGCGTAATTTGACCTTTTCTTCGTATGCCTTCACTCGGTCTACGTTCGTATTTAATTTTTCTTTCTCTACGTCAAGATCTCCCGACTTTTTATCGAGCTGTTCTTCACGCTTTGTCATGCGATCCAACGTTCTTTGGAGTTCGCGTTCTTTTTCCTTCACTTCTTTTAACGCCTCCTCGGCGACACTTGTGGCTTTGTTCTTTGCCTCAAGTATGAGATCCTGCGCTTTCGCTTTGGCGTCAAGATGGAGTTTTTTGATTTCGAGTTCTAGCGAGTTCTTGCGATGTGTCGCGAGAAAATTGCGGATCGCATAGCCAGCTCCAAGACCGATAACCAAAAAGCCCACCCCGAACACCAGTGTTTGGGACGAAAATTCCATATTGGTGTATTGTGGCGAGCGTTACTTGCATAGATGCACGTAATGCACGGGTTCCAGTAATAATAAGTAACAATAGATGAACATCTATATAGTAGCCCGATTTTAACTCTCCGTCAAAGCATTTTTTTAGTCAAGACAACGCCCAAGAAAATCCTCTTGATGTTTTATTTGCCCGCTCTGCTGCGTGATATACTAGTCACATGGAAATAAATCCCGTGGTGCTGGTGGTGCTTGATGGATTTGGTGTGCCACCTCCGGCGGCGATGAGTTCGAGTCCGTTTATGCTTGCGCGTCGTCCATTTATTCACGACATTGAAAAATTTTATCCGTTCACCACACTCCAGGCATCGGGCATTGCCGTGGGGCTTCCGGTGAGTGAATCGGGGAATAGCGAGGTGGGGCACCTTACCATTGGGTCAGGACGCACGCTCTTTCAGCATTTGCCGCGCATCATTTCTTCTATCAAAGACCAGTCATTTTTTTCTAATCCCGCATTTTTGGGAGCAGTGCATCATGTGAACACGCATAAAAGCGCGCTTCATATTATGGGGCTTTTTTCGACAGGGTCGGTACACGCGTATATAGATCACTACTACGCGCTCATTGATTTTGCCGCACGCCAGGCGGTACCCACGATGCTTCATATATTTTCAGATGGAAAGGACGCTCCCGCTCGTGAATTTTTGGAGGACATCAAACAACTGAAGAAGTATTTGGAAAAGCCTGGGTATCAACATGTGCAAATTGCAACGATTATGGGGAGAGGATTTTCGATGGATCGCGACAAACGGTGGGAGCGTACCCAACAAGCGTTCGATTGTTTGGTGGGCACCAGTAAGCAAAATTGCGTCTATCCCGTGCAGTACGTCGCGCGCATGTATGAGCAAAACACCGAAGACGTGGATATCGTGCCGGCGTGGGTGAAAGGAAAAGATGAAAAGCCGGTGGGAGCCATACACTCCAATGACGCGATTATTACGGTAAACTTTCGTGAAGACTCCATGCGTCAGCTCACACATGCATTTATTGATGGAAACTTTGAAGCGTTCGCTCGTTCTAAAAAATTAGAGAATATGTTTGTCGCTACCATGACCCGCTACGCCGCGGATTTGCAAACGTTTGTCGCATTCCCTCCGCTTGATGTAGAGCGACCGCTTGCAAAAGTAGTGAGTGAAGTAGGGAAGAAGCAACTCCATGTGGCGGAAACTGAAAAATATGCGCACGTGACATACTTTTTTAATGGAGGTGTAGAAGAGCCATTCCCGGGAGAAGATCGTATTCTCATTCAGTCCCCACGCGTTCCACATTTTGATGAGTCTCCGCGCATGTCCGCAGAAGACGTGACGATGGCGGTGCTTGAGAATATTTCGAAATACGATTTTACAGTGGTGAACTTTGCGAACGCTGACATGGTGGGGCACACCGGAAATTTTGACGCGACGGTCACTGCGGTTGAAACTGTCGATGAGGGTGTTGGGAGAATAATGGAACGGGTGCTTGCACTTGGAGGGACGATGATGATTACCGCAGATCACGGAAACGCAGAGGAAAAGCATTACGGATTGACCGGTATCAAGCGCACGAAACACACGATCAATCCCGTGCCATTCTATTTAATTGGAAATGAGTTTAAGCGTTCTGAGCCTGCAACGTACGATGAAATTCAGGAACGGTATCGCGGGACGAAAGGAGTACTCGCAGATGTTGCCCCAACAATTCTTGCGCTCATGGGCATTCCACAGCCCGCGGAAATGACAGGTATTAGTCTCATTGATAAGATTGCGTAGTATTTTCCTCATATCGTTGCACTTGCTACACTAACAGCAGGATTCTTTGTATTGCTGGAGGTGAGGTATGGACGGAGTTGCAGTGGCACGGGTTTCAACCTTGGAGGAGTATTTTGCTGAACATCTGAGTGAGATGCTCAGTGAGTATCATCTCAGATCGGAAGAACTTTCTGGAAATGGGCACGCAAGATTACGAGCTCGTCGGCATGCGTTTCAGGAAGATGTCCTATTCGCGATTCTCAGAAACTGGGGCGACAAAGGTGGACAAGATGGTTTAATGCCTGAGGCATATCGTTTCTACCTGGACTACTGCAGACCGGACGTGACTGCGTACACAGACGCCTCTGGTATGACTGACGAGGAAGTCAGAAAGGAGTTTCTAAAGAGTGCCCACCGGTATTTGCTATATAGTCGCCCTTAGACAATAGCTACAAGTTACCCCGCGCACACTTATTCACAGTATGCGCGGGGGTTTTTACGGATGCTCTTGCATTTTTTCTTGAACGTGATATATTCATACATGAAATTCAGAAGGGAGGTGCTGAAGGTGCTGACAAAACGGCAAAAGAGGGCCCGTAAGCGGAGCGATCGAGAGCGTAGCTTCGAGGAAGCAGAGCAGGAACTTACCGCCATCGACGCCGAGCTAGAGGCGTTCGTGAAAATGGAAATGGAGGATTGGGGGACGCCGAAAGATGGTCACCACGACTTTCTGAGTGAGCTCGAAGATCGGAGGAGCGAGGAAAGTTATGGCTTTCCACAAGACGTCATCGCCTCTTTCGTAAGCAGCTATGTGGAGTTGGAGGCATCGTACTTGGTGTATCTCGCCCGCACGCATGCAAAAAAAGCGGGAATGTTCGAGGGAGATTTCTTGACTCATCTGCACGAGGTTGTGCGCCAGGCGAGCGATCGACTCGAATCATTTCCAGGGCACGTTCCAGTTCCTGTTCGCAGGTTTCTCCAGGACTTCGTTGTTCCAACGGCGCAGGCGATGGGGGAAGATGGGAAGCGACTTCCTGCGGCGATTGCAAGCGCAATCGCCGCCTGACAACTCAACCGGGGCGAGCACGACGTGCTCGCCCCGATCTTTTTATAAACAGAGTCAGTAGCGTAGCGAGCCATGATTCGGTATAACAGAATTGAGTTCTTAGGAGGATGCCATGTACGCGAGCAAAAGACCGATGAATCTGGGAGAGCTCGTTACTGTCGAGATCCTAGAGTGTATCGATGCGCGCAACGCCAAGCGTGAGCACGATTGCATGATGGCTGGGAGGTGTGTGCCAGTGTGGAGGGGAGGATTTCTCATCACGCCGTCGAGCGATTGCGTCATGCCTGCCGAGGGTGCGCATTACGAAGCCACGAACGAGGTGTTCTCAATGAAGGAGTATGTTGTGTAACAAAAACCCCCGTGACGAGCAGTCGCGGGGGTTTTCATTTACTTGTGTCAGTGTTTCTACCAGTTGCAAGCTCTGGCATCGATAGTATTTACTACCACCTACAAGCTCCAAGCTAAAAGCTACAAGCTGACATTATTTCTTTCTCGCTTTCAGTACTTCGTCAATGATGCCGTATTTTTTTGCTTCCTCGGATGTCATGTAGAAATCTCTATCCGTGTCCTTTTCCACTTTTGTGAGCGGCTGTCCAGTGTGCGATGCAATAATTTTATTTAATGATTCTTTTAACTTGAGAATTTGTTTCGCCGTAATTGCAATATCACTTGCTTGCCCTTCTGCGGCCCCAAGGACTTGGTGAATCATCACCTCGCTGTTTGCGAGCGCGAAACGTTTTTTTGGTGCACCTGCAGAAAGTAGAACCGCGCCTGCGGACGCCGCGATGCCGATGCAGATGGTCGCGACAGATGGTTTGATATATTGCATGGTGTCATAGATTGCGAGCATCGCACTCACCGATCCGCCCGGAGAGTTAATGTAGAAGCTAATATCTTTTTTTGGATCCTGGAGCTCTAGAAACAAGAGCTGTGCAATGATGGTGTTGGCGACCTGATCATTGATGCCTCCCCCAAGAAACACAATGCGATCTTTAAGCAGGCGTGAGTAGATATCGTACGCGCGCTCGTACTGACCAGTTTGTTCGATGACGGTGGGGATTAAATATGACATATGGGTGATATAACGATTATGTAGGTGAGTATGATACGGACATTACACATTTTCAAGCACCACAAACACCGCATCATTTTCCATCACACTTGCAACGTAATGACGCACACGAGTTCGATCAATTTTTTTTAACTCTTCTGGTGAGTACATTGCGAGCATTGCATCAGTGCGTTTTTCGATGTCTGCCTCGGGAACGATAATTTTTTCTACACGTGCAAGTGATTGTAAGATAAGACCAAATCCTGCACGGCGCTCTGCGTCGGGGCGGAGATCCGCGCGGATGTCCTCTGAAGTTTTTCCAGCGTCTTTCAGATATTCATCCCACTGCCTCCCCATACGCGCAACCGTAGAAAATAATTCTCCGAGCATGCGATCCTCTTCGGCATCAACGAGAATTTTCGGGAGTGTAAAGGTGCTTGCGCTTACTATGGCTTCGATCATTGCGACGCGTACGCGTTCGTGTTCACGCTCCACCTTTTCTTTTATCAGACTTGCGCGCACATGTTCTGTCAGTGCAGTCACAGTAGGAAATGGTCCAAGCGTACGCGCGAACGCATCGGTCATTTCCGGTTTCACGCCGCTCTTTTCATTTATCGCAGTCAGTCGTTCCATTGCCTCACTCACTTCTTTGTCCTCTACCACAACCTCTTTCTTCTCTTTTGTGCGCGTTGCATGTGCGATGGATGTGTAATCGGGCAATTTTACTTCTGGCATAGTTGCAACGTTTACCTTCCACTCCAGGGGATTGCCCGGTGCAATTTTTACGATGTGAAATTCTGGGCGACCAATTGCTTCAATTTTTTGTTCCTCAAGTATTTTTGGCCACTCTGTTTCAAGGACGATGGTTGCGGCACGCTCGAGTAATTTTCCTTCGCCAATCGCTTGGCGTACCATCTCTGCCGGCGCCTTTCCTTTCCGAAAGCCTTTCAATTCAGTTTCACGTACGAATCCATCGAGCGCACGCGCAATTGCGAGGTCAAACGTTTCACTGGGCGTGCTACCAGTGACTTCAACAGAACCGTCCGTTGTTTTTTTTATTTCAACTTGGGTCATGCATCAGATGATGAGTGGAATGATGAGTAGTGCGACAATATTTGCCACTTTAATCATGGGATTGATTGCGGGGCCGGCAGTATCTTTGTATGGGTCTCCAATCGTATCTCCCGTTACCGCGGCGGCATGTGCCGGAGCTCCTTTTCCTCCCAAATTTCCTTCCTCAATATATTTTTTTGCGTTATCCCATGCGGCACCTCCCGACGTCATGGAAAGCGCAACGAACATTCCGGTGGTAATCACACCAATCAGGAGACCTCCCAGTGCGAGTGGACCGAGGATAGTCCCTACGAGAATCACCGCAACAATGGGGAGGATGGCGGGAACCGTCATTTCACGGAGCGCACCTTTTGTCACAATGTCGACAATGCGGCCATACTCTGGCTTCGCCGTTCCCTCCATAATTCCTGGGATTTCTTTGAACTGCCTGCGCACTTCTGTTACGACATGTCCCGCGGCTTTCCCAACGGCAAGCATCGCAAGCGCACCGAAGAGATATGGAAGTAATGCACCGATAAAGAGACCTGCAATAACATTCACATCAGATAGTGAAAACTGCGCGCGGAGTGTTTCGGGGAGTGCTTCGGTGTATGCGGAAAAGAGCACGAGCGCAGCGAGCCCCGCAGACGCGATGGCGTACCCTTTTGTTACTGCTTTTGTGGTGTTGCCCACGGCATCGAGTGCGTCAGTGATTGTTCGTGTTGATTCTGGGAGCCCTGCCATTTCAGCAATACCTCCGGCGTTATCGGTGATTGGACCAAATGCATCGATAGCAACAATAATGCCGGTCAGTGAAAGCATACTCATGACCGCAATGGCAATTCCATACAGTCCCAAGAGCGCGTGTGCGGTGAGCATCCCTATAGTAATGACAAGAAGGGGGAGTGCCGTGGCCTCCATGCCGCGCGCAAGTCCCATAATGACGTTTGTTGCGTGCCCCGACTCGGACGCTTCTGCGATTGAGCGTACCGGACGAAAATTTTTCGAGGTGTAATATTCGGTGATCATCACAATCAATGCGGTCACTCCGATGCCCACAAGGGTTGCATAAAATACATTTGACCAACCAACCTCAGCAAAGTTCGTTGCGTATTTTTTCGTAAACACAAAGAAGAGTATTGCGCTGAGTACGGCACTGATTCCAAGGCCCTTGTAGAGACCCTTCATGATTCCTTTGATGTCACTCACGGACGTTGCAAGTGTTCCTACGATAGATGCAAAAATTGCGAGCGCTCCCAGCAGGAGTGGATAGGTAATAAACATATCTTGTCCCGGATAGAGCACACTTCCCAGGAGCATCGTTGCGGTTGCTGTGACAGTATATGTTTCGTAGAGATCCGCTGCCATTCCTGCGACGTCACCCACATTGTCACCCACGTTGTCCGCGATCACTGCGGGATTACGCGGATCGTCTTCTGGGATTCCCGCTTCCACTTTTCCGACTAAGTCAGCTCCGACATCTGCTCCCTTTGTAAATATTCCTCCGCCGAGTCTCGCAAATACGGAGATGAGGGAAGAACCAAATGCGAGCCCAATAAGCGCGTGTACGTTTCCTGTGATTTCATAAAATCCTGCAACACTTGCGAGCGCAAGCCCTGCGACAAGAAATCCGGTCACGGATCCCCCGCGAAATGCGAGAGAGAACGCCTCGGGAAGTCCTTTGGACGCAGCTTCAGTCGTGCGGCTGTTCGAGAGCACTGCAGTTTGCATTCCCACAAATCCTGCGAGCGCAGACATACACGCTCCAATCAAGAATCCCATTGTCGTAATGCCCGCAGACTCCTCAAGAAAGATATACATCAGTGCGGCAATCACGACCGCCGTGATGGCAACCGTTTTGTTTTGTCGCTTGAGGAATGCGTACGCTCCCTCGCGGATTGCGAGGGCAATTTCTTGCATGCGTGCGTTCCCGGGGGATGATTGCGTAATGATGCGTCGTTGCCATAAGGCAAACAAAATTGCTGCGCCAGATGCAAGAAGTGCAAACTGTGTGAAGTTAAGTTCCATACGTGTGGAGTGAGGAGAGTTAATCGTTAATCGTGCCCGAGGTATCTTCAACAATCGTGGTGTCTGTGTTTTCAGCGGCAATTTCCGGAGTCACTTCCGCCCCCTCTTCCAGCGCCTCAGCGCCCGCGTCTTCCGATGTTGCTTCTACCTCTCCTTCCTTTCCCTGGATATCAATTCTCCAGCCGGAGAGTTTTGCGGCAAGGCGGACATTTTGTCCGCTTCGCCCAATCGCGAGTGAGAGTTGTGACTCATCCACCAGTACAATTGCGACGCGATCCGTTTCTTTCAAATCAACCGAAATGACCCGTGCTGGCGAGAGTGCGTGCGCAATAAATTGCTCATGGTTGTTTGACCACTCGATGATGTCAATTTTTTCTCCCCCCAGTTCAGAAATAACGGTTCCTACGCGCACACCTTTTTGACCAACCAGTGATCCCACGGGATCAATGCCTTCCTCGGTGCTCGCAACGGCAATTTTAGTACGTGATCCCGCCTCGCGCGCAATCGCTTTAATTTCTACCGCACCTTGGCTAATTTCCGGAACCTCCATTTCAAAGAGTTTTGCGACAAACTGTGGATGTGACCGGGTGAGATACAAGCCCGGTCCGCGAAATCCGCGCTCGGTTGAGAGGAGAAGCGCACGAACACGTTCTCCAATACGGTAGCGTTCGTGAGGAATTTGCTCTTCATACGGAAGGATTGCAGTGGCGCGCCCAAGATCCACAAACACATTGCGCCCTTCTACGCGCTGTACAATGCCCGAGATAATATTTCCCTCCTTTTCCTTAAATTCGCTCCAAATGGCGTCGCGCTCTGCTTCGCGGATACGCTGGATAATCACTTGTTTTGCGGTTTGAGCGGCAATACGTCCGTAATTTCCCTTTATTTCCAATGGAAATTCAATTTCTTCGCCAATCTGAGCGCCTTTTTTCATTTTCTTGGCCTCATCAATCATAATGTGACGCTCGGGATTGAATCGGACTTTACGCACCTCTCCCTCAGGAGTCACGATAGGCTCAATGCGCTCACGTTCCACGCCCCTATGCCCACGCTCCACCGGCGCCTCCACTTCTCCTTCGGCGGCAAGTTCATCATCGCTTTTCAGCATCGATTCATCCACAACAATTTTCACTTGTCGAAATTTTGTCCCTCCCTCCTCTAAATCAAACTTCGCGCGAATAATTTGCCCGCGCTCACCGTAATCACGCTTGTATGCTGCCGCAAGCGCCATCTCGATTGTCTCGAGAATGCTGTCTTTGGAGATGCCCTTCTCGTGTTGCAGCTCGTCGAGAATTCTTTTCACCTGTTGTAGATCCATAGAATAAATAAAAATGAATAATTTCTATGTAGTCCCGCCCGTGGCGGGACGAGATCCCCGACTAACGCCTTCGATGTTTTGGCGTCAGGGGAAAAAAATCGGCCCTCGTAGCCAGTACGGGACCGAACACAGAACGTATGGGAATATGCTAGCAAACGGCTAATAAATGTCAATAAGCTACCTATATATAGTAGGCTACAAAGCTGATAGCTTGTAGCTGACAGCTTATAGCAGGGATACTTTCGGCGTTGAAGGAGATATTCAATGTTTCGAAACGGCGAGCGCTCATTCATGTTGTGGCGTTCTCTCTATATTCTTCAAGCTCTCAGCTACCAGCTGCGCTCCTTTTATATTCGACTTTTTCTTTTCCAAGCTACCAGCCACAAGCTACAAGCTGTATACTGTGTGTAGGCATATGAACATTGCTGAAAGCTTAAATATTGTCCGACAGTGCAAAAAGTATCAAATAGGCCTTTGGTCTTGTCCGCAGTTCCTGTTCATCATCATGGGAGTTGTCATCATTCTTGCGATTTTCATCACGTCCATTGCGGCAAACCGATTTTCTGAAGATCCTGTTGTGGGCATAGTGAGCGTAACGGTGGTAACCATTATTCTGTTCATGTTGGGACATACGGTGGTGGTGTCATTCGAGCGGGTTGCTGAAGCGGCGCGCGCACAGGCAGAATTCGTTAGTATCGTCTCACATCAGCTTCGTACTCCACTATCGGCAGTGCGATGGCAGTTGGATGTGATAGAGGAGCGCCTTAAAAAAGGAAATACCGACGTGCAGTCGCTATTTGATACGGTGCAGGACGAAAATAACCGTGTTATCAAGTTGGTGTCCGCACTTCTTCAGGTGAATCGCATTCAGGAAAATCGTGTTGCGCTCCATATGGAACGTCTATCACTTTGGGACATGACGGAAAAAATTGCAAAGGACTATCAAACATTTGCCTCCGTATTAAAAATAGACCTTATCACCGAGCGCGAAGATGCCGCGGACGAGTATGCAGTGCGTGTGGACGATGGGAAAATTCGCTGGATCATTGAAAACCTGATAGATAACGCAGTGAGATATTCAAACAATGGGGGAACGGTGCGGATTCGACTTTCGAACGATCGTAAGGGGGTAAAATGGGATATTTCAGACCAAGGCATTGGCATTCCAAAGGGAGAGCAAAAAAAGATTTTTCAGAAATTCTATCGCGCCACGAACGCCCAGAAAGTGCAAACTGAAGGATCAGGACTTGGGCTGTTCGTAGTGAAATCATATGTGGACACTATGGGAGGAAAAATGAGCTTTAGTTCTCGCGAAGGAGTGGGCACAACGTTTTCCTTTGTGCTTCCGCGCGCACTCACGTCGGAGGAAAGTCGCGCATAAATTAATTAACAGAAAAATATGTCAAAGATACTTATCGTAGAAGATGAAGCGGTGCTCCAAAAAGCACTTTCGGATATGTTCACTGAATACAGTCACCAAGTTGTTCAGGCAATTGATGGAGAGCAAGGGCTCGAGGTGGCTCGTCGTGAGAAGCCAGATATCATTTTGCTCGATTTGGTGCTTCCTAAAAAGCACGGCATCGAAGTCCTCAAAGAATTAAAGTCGGATCCCATCACAAAAGCTATCCCGGTTATTGTGCTCACCAATCTCGAAGATAAAGACGATATCCAAAAGGCACTCGAATACGGCGCACGCGCATATCTCGTGAAAGCGAACTACGATATGCAGGATGTCATTAGCAAAGTAGAAGACTGTCTCAAATAGATTAAAAAATGCGGGTCACAGACACACAGCTTCGCGAATTTCTCGTATCAACGGATCTTATTGCAGATGCCGATTGGGATCGCTATGCAAAAAAAGCTGAAAAAAAATCTGCACGCATCGATGACATTCTCGTTGATGAAGGAAAGCTGACTCGACAAGATCTCGCAAAACTCAAAGCGTACATTCTCGGGATCCCATACATGGATCTTGAGCACGAAAAAATCAGTTACGAAACACTGCAATATATCCCCGAACCGGTTGCGCGCCGGAATAATATCGTTTCATTTCATAAGATAGGAAACGATTTAGAGGTTGCAATGCTTGACCCTGATGATTTGGCAACTGTTGAGTTTATCAAAAAGAAAACAGGGTTTAATATTCGCCCGGTGCTTACGAGCGAGGAGTCTATGAAGCATGCGCTGTTGCAATATCAAAAAAGTTTGCAGGCAGAATTTGGGGACATTATTCAAAAAGAAGCAGGAGGCGTATCGTCACTGGGGACTGACGGTTTACTGACCATTAAAAAACTTGGCGAAGAAGTTGCGGCAAGTGGTACGCAGGAGGATCTCCAAAAACTTGCTGAAGACCTTCCGATTATTAAAATTGTTGATACGCTTATTCGCCACGCAATTTTGCAACGCGCATCTGATATTCACATAGAGCCCGGAGAAAAAGAAGTGGTCATTCGATATCGTATCGACGGGATTTTACATGACGCAATGGTGTTACCACGACAAGTTGCCGCTGGTATTATTGCGCGCATTAAAGTGATGTCGAATTTACGCCTCGATGAACATCGCCGCCCACAAGACGGTCGTTTTATGATCGAGACCGAAGCAGACAAAATTTCCTTTCGTGTTTCTATCCTTCCCGTATATGACGGCGAAAAAGCCGTCATGCGATTGCTTCCAGAAGGAACAAAGGGATTTTCATTGGAATCACTCGGCTTTCATGGGGAGTCTCTCGAGCGCGTGCACGACGGAATCAATAAATCTACCGGAATGCTTCTCGTGACTGGCCCTACTGGATCTGGTAAATCAACCACGCTCTACAGCGTACTCGATATTTTAAATTCCCCCGAGGTCAACATTTCCACTATTGAAGACCCAATTGAATATCACATGCCACGCATCAATCAATCGCAAGTGAAGCCAGACATCGGATTTACCTTTGCGAGCGGACTACGCTCTCTCGTGCGCCAAGACCCCGACGTGATTATGGTGGGAGAAATCCGCGACGGAGAGACTGCTGATCTTGCCATCAACGCCGCGCTCACTGGACACTTAGTGCTTTCAACCCTCCACACAAACTCTGCGGCAGGCTCTCTTCCACGCTTGATTGATATGGGAGCCGAACCATTTTTAATTGTGAGTACGGTGAACGCAATTGTTGCGCAACGTCTTGTGCGCCGACTTGCGGGGCGAAAAGAAGAATATATACTCTCCAGTGCAGAAATCGAACAGCTTGCCACACAGGCAAATCTGGATAAGGTCCTCGAGGACCTTATCGCGGAAAAAATTGTGAAAAAAGGGACAAAATTTTCAGAACTCAAATTTTTTAAGCCCGTTCCTTCCGAGGATGCCCCCGATGGCTATAAGGATCGAATCGGTATTCATGAGGTGATGATTATGACCAACACCATTAAAGAGCTTGTGATGCAAAGTGCAACATCTGACAAAATTGAAGCGCAGGCACGTCGTGAAGGAATGCTCACAATGAGCGAGGACGGCATATTTAAGGCAGTACAAGGAATTACCACTATCGAAGAGGTGCTTCGCGCAACCCGTGAATAGACAGCTGCTAGCTGAGAGCTTGTAGCTAATAGAGAGCATGTACATTCAATCTTTTAAAGAGCTCATAGTTTGGCAAAAGAGCATGCAGCTTACAAAGATTGTCTATAAAATTGTTGGGCAGCTACCGAAAGGAGAGTCGTTTGGTCTTGTCAGTCAGGCACAACGTGCCGCAGTAGCCATACCATCAAATATTGCTGAAGGTAAAAAGAGAAAAACACGGAAAGACTTTGCGCACTTTCTGAGGATTGCTAACGGTTCCGCGGCAGAATTAGAAACACAACTGTTATTAATACGCGACGTGTATAATGAAGTTACTGTTTCAGAGGCATTAGAAATGTTGGAAGAGGTGCAAAAAATGCTCACCACAATGATCAACAAACTTGAATCATGAATAGAGAATTCGTTACGCCCACTCTCTTACTACAAGCTGTCAGCTCCAAGCTATAAGCTATTATTATGGCCGTCTATCACTACCGAGCTAAAAATTTTTCAGGGAAGGAAGTATCAGGAGAAATGGAAGCTCCTGATATTGCGACAGTCACCATGAAATTACGTACGGATGGCTACGTACTACTTGATATTGCACAAACCGCGGGCGAGGGAATGGTGAAAAATTCCGGACCCTCGGTGTCACTGAAAGAGCGTCTTTCGAGATTGAATACTTCGATCAAATTGTTCAATTCTGTGAAGCTGGAGGATCGCATGATATTCACGCGCAATCTTGCGGTCATGGTGGGGGCGGGACTGACTGTGTCGCGTGCACTGCACGCACTCAAACAAGAGGCAAAAAATCCGTATTTTAAAAAAGTCATTGGAGATATCGATGAGCGCATTACCCGCGGCCAGCGCCTCAAAGAAGCGTTTGCCGCAAGTCCCGATGTATTTCCAGAGCTCTACGTCGCCATGGTGGAAGCGGGAGAAGAATCGGGGAAGCTCGAAGAATCGCTCAATGTACTTGCCAAACAAATGAAGGCGGACAATGAGTTGATTAAGCGCGTGAAAGGGGCAATGTTGTACCCGATTATTGTTATTTCAGTTATGTTTTTCGTAGGAATCGCAATGATGGTGTATGTCATCCCCGTGCTCATGAAAACATTCGTGGAGCTGGATATCGAATTACCAGCAACTACGCGCGGTGTGCTCGCCGTCAGTAATTTTCTCCGTAACTATGGGCTCGTGGTGCTTGCCGCGCTACCGTTTGTGATATATGGCCCGAGAAGATACAAGCGCACGACCAGTGGAAGACATCTGGTAGACGACTGCATTCTCAAAACCCCACTTGTTGGGCCCATTAACAAAAAATTTAACACTGCGCGCGCCGCACGCACGCTCAGTTCGCTTTTGGCATCTGGGGTATCCGTGGGGAGTGCTCTCGATATTACGGGACACGTCATTCAGAATCATTTTTTTGGGGAGGTGCTCTTTGACGCGCGTGACAAAATTCAAAAAGGAGGAAAAATGTCTATTTCGTTTGCAGAACATCCGGAGTTGTTTTCTTCGCTACTTGCGGAAATGATTGCGGTGGGGGAGGAGACAGGGAAAACTTCAGATATGCTACTCGAAGTTGCCGATTTTTATGAAGGAGAAGTTGAGCAAACAACCAAAGATCTTTCAGGGGTGGTTGAACCAATACTCATGGTAGTGATCGGTATTGCCGTTGCAATCTTTGCCCTCTCCGTTATTCAACCACTCTATGGAATTGTCGAAGGATTATAATGAGGGGATTTATCCCGCACCACTTTGTGAATGTATTACGTATATATACTAAAAAGTGAAAAAAATTCCACGGTATATACGGGATCTACGAAGGATCTTCGAGCACGACTCATTTTACATAATTCAGGAAAGGTTGTTTCAACGAAACGATATATGCCCTGGAGGCTTATATATTACGAAGCGTACATTGATGAACAGTTGGCGCATACGCGAGAACACAGACTCAAGTATAATGGTAATGCAATGAGAGAATTAAAGCGCAGAAATAATTTGCTATGAGGTTGGGCATCTCACAAAGTGGTGCGGGATTTTCCATGACGGAACTGCTTGTTTCGATGGCCGTCATGGCAATCATTTTTGCGGTGAGCTTGTTTTGGCTCATGCCAACCATTGGTGCACGCACACTTGAGGCCGCAGTTTCAGACACGGTCAGTTTACTTGAAGAAGCTCGCCAACTCACACTTGCCTCAAAGGACCCAATCCCAGGAGATACGATAGTTGAGGGTTCGCAATACGGCGTGTATTTTGATACAACAACGACACCACACAAGGCATATTTGTTTCAAGGTTCTTCATGCGCCCCACCAACATCGTGCACAATCAAAAAAACTGTTGATTACACTTCAGTAGATATCTCGGGCCTCACATTTGCAAACAACACCCTCAAAAATTCTGTGGTATTTAATCGACTCACCGGAGCGACAAATAATGCGGGTGCCATCACGCTGCGCGCAAAGCGCGACGGGAAGCAGAAGGGCATCGGCGTGGCATCGCAGGGCCATATTTCAACAAGCGCAGGATTGCTCGAACAGGGCTGGGCAAAAAAACGCACTATTACATTAAACACTTCCACAATTAATTCTTCGTTAGCAAATTTTCCAATCCTTATTCGTCTCAACACAAGCAATATTACATACAATGATTTTGATTCTCCAACAGACAGTCCAACGCCCACTACTCGCTATGATCTCAAGTTTTATGATGCAGATGATGTGACGCCGCTCGACTACGAAATTGAATCGTGGAATGAATCTGGAGAGTCAATTGTGTGGGTGCGCGTGCCGACTCTGCAATCCGGAACCGATACCATTTATATGTATTACGGGAAATCCGACGTTACTGCTCTTACAAATCCAATATTTCCAACAAAAGTGTGGAATAGCAATAGTTATGCGGTCTGGCATCTAACTAACGTAAATGATAGTACGAGTAATAATAAGCATTTGATACAAGGAACTAATCCGCTCACCGAGGCAACCTTGATAGGTAGTGGCAAAAAATTTAATGGCACATCAGATTATCTAGGCACGGCAACTGAATATTCTCCAGCGGGTAGTTTTTCGTATGCCGCGTGGTTCAAACTCCAATCAGGTAATAACGACCAGCAAAGATACATTCTCAGCCGGAGTGGAAGTTTTCATATCATGGGGCTTCTCCAATGGGTAGGATCGTCATCGGCGTATCCTCACGCATATTTGCCGAGCACAGATTCTAGTTGCTTTTTGAATTCTTGTGGTATTGGGCAGTCTTCGGGCGGTGTAGCTGCGCTTGGAAGATGGTATTTCATAGCGGGTGTTTTTGATGATGTGGCAAATACACTTACATCTTATCTTTTTTTTCAGAATGTCACTGATCAGTACCTTACCAATACTAAGACTGTGAACACACAAAACATGAACACTGTGAATAAACCATTCGTTATCGGTGCAATGTTAACCAGTGGCGATACTACTCCTGCGCTGTCGGTTCTTAATGGACACGTGGATGAAGTGCGACTCTATACTACTAACCTTTCATACGATTGGATTAAAGCTTCCTACGAAAATCAGAACAGTGGGTCAACATTTGTTACAATACAGTAGTAACAGCTGGGAGCTTCTAGCTGATAGCTGACAGCTTGTAGAGATACGTGCGCGCTGTGTTACGGCGCAGATTGTGAGGTTGCGACGACAGAGCAAACTATATACAGTTCTCATAATTGACAAACTATATATAGTTTGTTACTTTAAGAAATTATGAGACTCACAGAAAAATTACAGCTGATCCTTCAGCTTTCGGGTCTGACGCAAGCCACGCTCGCACACGAACTCGGGGTGTCTTTTGCTACACTCAATCGCTGGATCAATGGCCACGCAATTCCACGGAAATCTGCAGAACGAAAAATCAATGAGACGTATAAGGTGCACACAGGAGTAGGTGATGCGCCGTATACGGTTTCCACGGTGAAGCTCGCGGTCATTGAAAAAAAACGGACAACGCATCGAAACGCGATAAAGGAAATACTCGCGTTTCCGGACATTCGAGACGCGTTTCTCCTTGCGCTGACGTATCACACAAACCGCATTGAGGGAAGTACACTGACCGAAGCAGAAACTGCGGCAATTCTATTTGAGCATGCAAGTCCGCCGCATAAAACACTCATTGAACAATTAGAAGCAAAAAACCATCAAGCAGCGCTAGAATTTACGTTTGCACATATAGCACAAAAACACCCAATCTCGGAGGCATTTATTTTGCGTTGCCACGAAATCTTACTCAATGCCATTCGAGATGATGCTGGCATGTATCGCGTCCATCCGGTTCGAATCGTTGGTGCAAATGTACCCACTGCGAATTATGTGAGTGTGCCGAAGCGTATGGTTGCCCTGATGAGGCGCATTCATCAGAAACGGATTACTAATATAGTGGAGCACGTTGCTACAGTGCATGCGGAATTTGAACAGATCCATCCTTTTGCAGACGGAAACGGCAGGGTAGGCAGATTACTCATGCACGCGATGTTATTACGTAATCAGTATCCTCCTGCAGTGCTACGACAACAAAAGCGGAAGCAATATATGCGCGCATTGCGCACTGCGCAGATACAAGGAGACACGAACGCACTGTGTGAAGTAGTCGCGGATTCAATACTGCTGGGATACCTAATGCTTGAGCGAAAGGGCGCTTAAGCGGTGCCACTTTACCCACCTCTTTTCGAGAAGCATCACAGCATGTGAATACTGTTCTCCTATTTTTTGTTACAATACAACCATAA
>CAYHYZ010000003.1:0-24856 GCA_964360995.1 uncultured Candidatus Saccharibacteria bacterium | reverse complement strand
CAGCTTAAAGCTAATGGCTGACAGCTGATAGAGAAATGCAAAAGATATTTAACAACAAAAAATTAAAAAGCGGAGCGCCAGAGCCCACTTCTTTAATCCAAGCTATAAGGCGCATCTTCACACTTCTGCCCGGCCACTTTTAGGAGTTCTGTACTCTAAATATAGGTGTGGTATAGTGCACATATGATTAGTCAGTTTATTGAGAAAAAACTAAAAACCGCTCGCTATAAGCTCTTAAAAAATGGAGCATATTTTGGCGAAATACCAAATTTGAAGGGTGTTTGGGCAAGCGCAAAAAATCTAGAAGATTGTCGGTTGCAACTCCAGCAGGTGTTAGAAGACTGGCTAGTACTGAAGGTGCAGGGCGGCGATAACATCCCAGGATTCCGTATTCCTAGCGATAGACGCTCGTTGGTGAAACATGCCTAAGAACATTTCTTGGCGTAAACTCGTACAAAAATTTCGCAAACTTGGTTTCGACGGCCCATATGCTGGAGGCCGTCATTTGTTTATGATAAAGGGGGCGCTGAAAGTGCACATCCCGAATCCTCATCGCAGAGATATTTCTCAGCATCTTGTGGTAGAGATTTTGCGGCAGGCTAGTATTTCCCATAAAGAATGGGATGACGCATAGGATGGGGCGCGCGTTCCCGAACAACCGTGCATACCATGAATCTCACGCATGAACACCTTTTCAATTTTTTTGTTACAATACAACCATAACAGCTTAAAGCTAATGGCTGACAGCTGATAGAGAAATGCAAAAGATATTTAACAAAAAAATAAGTATGCGAAGTGGAAATACACAATCCACCTCTTTCCTCCAAGCTACAAGCTATCAGCTACTATCTGTATCTTCACCCCGTACCGCACCTCCTCTACAAGCTACAAGCTATAAGCTACCAGCTTCCTCTTTCGGTCTTGTCGAAGTGGTAGTCGGTGTCTCTATTCTCGGAGTCAGCATTAGCGTGCTCTTTGGAGTCATCTTTTTTGCACAACGCATTGCTGCAGATGCTACTACTCAAATTCAGGCAACACTATACATGCAAGAAGGCGCAGAAGCTGCGAGATATTTCCGGGATTTGTATATAAATGAGGGATTGTGGGATACAACGCTTCTTGGTTGGGGAGACACGCTAAATAAGCATTATTGTATTTCGTACGGGGCGATAGCTGAAAAACTTTACGGCGTTACGCTCAGTCACGTTGCGCCCGCCACCCCCCCTCCAAATCCTTGTCCCTCGTTGACCACAGGATCTAAGAGTGACGCAACCAAGTATGTGCGAACAATTCAGTTTTCTTGCGCCACGCGCAGCGATCAAAATGACCCCGACAAGATAACCGGATTTATTGCATGTAGCGCGGACGGAGCCGACAAGGATACGGTAAGGGTGACGACATCAGTCGCATGGACAAATCGCAGTGGACAGACACAGCAAGGGCAACTTGAAACCATCATTACTAATCGATAGGCATGCATACTCCCTCAACAGGAAAATTAACAGCGCAAGAAGGCTATACGCTCATAGAGGTGATAACCTATGTGGCCATTTTGGCTATTTTAGTGATATTTGTATCAGGGGGCGCTGCTGCTTTGGGGAAGCCGCTCGCGAAGATGCGCAATACACGAGCCGTCAATGAAGCGGGCGCGCTTGTAACGGAGCGTATTTCGATAGAAATTCGGCGTGGCGTAAGCATGGAGTTTCCGAACCCCACAGATCCCTTCTCAACATTCACGTCATTCAAAGTTCCAAAAAGTTATTCCGAAGTTGTGGAAGAAGATGGCGCCATTGCACATTGGAATTTTGAACAGCCCCAGGGAAATCTACTCGATCAGATAGGCTCATATCATGGAACAGTCGCAGGGCTCGCAGACCCAGATGACCGGCGCCAGGCAACGATAGTGGGGTCAGGATTTTTGTTTGATCAAGCGCATGAAGATATCATTGAACTTCCGAAGTCACTGGTGTCGGTTCTGAAAAGTGAAGGTGCGGTCGAGGCGGTGTTTAGGCCAGACAAAGCATGTATAAACCCCGATGGTACCCCTATCTCAGGTTGTGGGGAGGGGCTTGGATACCCAATACTTTCTGCCTATGAGACGGCGCCACCGCAGGCGTCACCAGTGTATCTCAACTATAGTTACCAAGGGTATACATTCGGGGTAGGGTTTCAAAATAGACAAGACGATGCAGGAGATCCATATCACCCTGCGTTTGGTTTGGCAATTGTTGGGCAATATGGTGGGTATGACACGCCTAACTATCCTTTTAAAACTGCGGTAGATAATCTGGCATATATTTTTGTTGGCTACCCTGACGATACATCAGCCGCAACCAGTTACGGAAGATATTACCATGTAGTATGGGAGCGTGTCGCCGGTACAGCGCCAAATTATCTGTACAATGTGTATGTAAACGGAAGGAAAACATCAATGCTCGGTCTGCAGGTAGGGTCGTCGGCGGATATTAGTGGCATGGAGCTCATTAAATCCTATTGGTTCGACAAAATTAAACACCAAGATCCCAGTACCTTTTGGTGGGATCTGGGAGTTTCACTCGGGTCGAGCCGTGTTTCGCAGAGTGCGGGGGATTGTGCGCAAACTTCCTCGCCATGCGCGAAATATGTATTTAGTGGAGTGATTGATGAAGTGGCAATATATGATAAACCACTCAATGCAGAAGACTGGGAAGAGCATTACCGCGCGGCATTTAGTGAGTATGATGAAGATAACAACAAGACAATCACCATCACCACTTCTTCGGATGGGCAGATCACTACGCAGTCAGATACTGAGGCTCCCGAAGGACTTTCAAATAGAAATGTGGTGATAACCGATCTTCAATTTCTTCCAATAATTCGTAAAGATATTCGCACCAACTTGGATATTACGGTCGGCACGAGAATATCTTTTATAGCCACCGCAGGCACAGGTGCCACAGCCGTTTCAGAGAAGTTCACTACAACCGTAATGTTGCGCGGTACTACCGACACTAATTAATTAATGACGAATATGTATAGATCGCACCGATATCACGCATCACTCGAAGGAGGGCAGACAGTATTATTTATCGTTGCGGTGTTTGTGACGCTTGCGACATTAGTTACGGGGCTATTTGCTACATCCGGAGTAACGCAAATTAAAATTAGCAGAGATTTCATCAATTCTCAGCAGGCGTTTTTTGGAGCAGAATCGGGCTTTGAGGAAGTGTCGGAGCGTATATTCGACGGGCAAAAACATTCAGATTCATTTACACTGAATAATAACAATACAAACATCATCATAGATCCCACCCCCCTCGATGCGCTCGGGGATCGCTACGTTGTGAGCGGCGTTGATGGTGGTGCCGTCCGAAGGTCAAGTTTTTTTATCAATACGCCAGGCAATGTTGAATGGAATGCAGACGTACAGGCGGGGTATTCGGGAATTGAAATGGATAATAGCGCAATGATTCTGGGAAGTGTATATTCTAACGGTTCCATACAACGAACCAGCGCCGGTGTGAGTCTGATAGAGCTACGCGCCAATCCTATTAAGGCGTATTCCGGGTATGTGCAGATTGCGAAGCCTCGTTCTGGCCCAGACCCAGAGGCAACCCACAAGCCCGATCTCAATACAAGTGTTGGTGGACTCAACTACGGATATGTGTTCCCGTTGCCCCTAGGACAAATAGCTGCTTATAACGACGAGGATCCATTGAGCGAAATGCCGAGTGATATCACCTCTCCCACCATAACTCCGCTTTCTTGGCGGAGATCCAACGCGCAGGATAATCTCGCACAGCAAATTACCGTGCAATACACAGGAAAACCAGAAAAGGTAAGGTTGTTGATAAAAAAAGTGGGCACTGGAGGCAGTAATTTCAAAGTAAAAATTTTAGGGAATAAGACAGGAAAATGGCAGACGCCGCCCGGAGTATACTTACAAGCGCCCGATAGTGCTAATATCATTGCAGAATCTTCGCTGATAGATAAAGATTCAATCACCAGTACTTGGCGGTGGTGGGAAATTCCTTTCGATACCAGCTCGGCTAATTATTATACAATGTATCCCGGAACGCCGTATTGGATTGTGTTTGATCCAAGCACCGGCTGTGGGCAGGCGTCATGTGCAAACGGATATGAAGTGGGAGCGTCAGTTGCTTCCTATCAGCCGCAACCGCTCACCGAAACATTATGGTACGAAGCACGGTACGCGAGCAGTCTTCAAAGTACGAACTGGTGTAAACCACCGGGCTGTGACAGCGGCGCCCTTGAAAGAGATCTCATATTCGAATTATTCGTAGGTACCGCAAAAAACAGTCTGAAGCGTATTAAAGTGTATCGGCAACAAGAGAACGGTCAAAGCTACCTGAATACGTGCCCATCCGAAGGTACTGGACCAGATATCGTGTATGGCAAAGGAAATTTTGTCAAAGTCGATTTTCTGGAAAGTACAACAATAAACGTGCCAGTGTTTTACAACGAATCATATTTCCCTGGGGCAAATTGTCCTAGCGGAAATAATTCAAATTGGACAAATGATGTTGAGCCACTTCCTCCGCCACTTACGGATGCGTTTATTACTAGTATGGCCTCAACCACCAACACCGATTGCTCTTCTGGCACATGTGTGCCATGTCACGCAGGAAGTGATTGTGAGCCTTGTCAGGATGGAATAGTTTGCATAGCGGGAGGGTTACCAGTTAAGTATAATTTCAATGTTACCCAAATAGTCTCGGCAGGAGCAGAAATACATTTACCATACGATGGTAGCGCAAAACACACAGAAATTACGGGAGATTTTAATATTACCAACCGAGACCTCATTATCGGAGGAAATATTTATGTGCATGGTAATTTTACCGCTACCGCCGGATCATCTGTGTGCACCATTTCTATTGATACAAGTGACGACGTGGAGAAAAATTTGGCGATTATTGTCGATGGCACGGTAAATATTAATAATTGTCGCGTGGTGGGTAAGTTGGAAAATAATGACCAGTTGTCGACGAAAGACAAGCAACCCATTGAGAATAGCCATATTATGATTATTTCGCGAAGCACAAACTTGCAGGATCAGGCCCCCGCAATACTCATTAGCAATAGCGGGCAGGGAGATATGTTGTATGCGACGAAAGGCTTAATTAAGCTAGACAATTCCGCAGAAGTGACCGCACTCTACGGCGAAAAAATAAAACTGGTAAATAACACCAAAATCACTTCACTTTCAGAGGGCCCAGGGAAGATGTTATTTCCCACCGTAGAGGCGGTGCCAACGCCAAAAGGGTATCAACAAGTGCAGTAAAAAACTTGACTTTTTACGTAGATTACGCTACTATCAAGACAGAAATTCAGAGTTGCGCAATATACGCACAGGAGGAGCAGATGAAGACTTTGACATGGGCACTGTTTTTGGGCATGGTGTTGTTGGCCGGCGTGGCACAGGCAAACCACGACCCCACTTCGGAGCATGGTTATGCGTGCTTCAAGGTAAGTGACCCGTTCGCGTTCAACATCAGTACCAGCATGATTGCCGAGAACAGCATGACGATTGGCGGGATCGGCTCATGCTCGATTTACAAGTCGGGCATCAAGAAGCACTGCGTTCCGGTGAACGTAGACATCGCACCGTTCGATGTAATCAAGCCAAGTGGTTCGGGTACGACTGAATGTCCCAGTGGGACAAGCTGTCCCCTTAGCCCTCTTGCGGATGTTGGACCATTCGCGAAGGACCTCGTGTGCTACCGGCTGAAGTGTATCGATGGTGCGGTAGCGTTTCCTACGCAAACCATCACCGACGCGATCGGCACGAGAACGCTGACCAAGCACAAGCGCATGGAGGTCTGCCTGCCAGCAGACAATTCGGCAGTGACCACAACCACGACCACAACGCTTCCGTAATGGAGAGGAGTTCGACTCCTCTCCGAGTGCCAAGTCTTGGGCGCGGGTGAGATCCCCCCTGGTCACACCGACGTCCAGCCCTCGGCGCACCACGGGGTGCGCGGAGGGACAGCTCCTTCGTTCCAATTCCGCGCATATGGGGTGCGCACGTTCCAACCAACAGCGAGAGTCTTTGACTCCCGCTGTTTTTCTTATAGAAAGTAACGGTAAGAAGCCCGACTCCTCTCCAGTAGAAACACTATTTCAAATTGAATTCATTTACGTCGTGGCGCTGTAGAAAATGAACTGCAGGACCTTGCGCGGCCGCGCAACGGCCTGCAGTAGGAATTTTTTTTAAAAAAAATGAAGATTTAAAGGCGCGAAGATGCAAAAAACTGAGTGACAAACAAAAAAACGCTAGTACAGGTGAAATGTGGAAATAAATCGCTCGTCGCTTTCAAATCGATCCGTCGTAAGTACAATAAGTTCTTCTTTTAGATCATATAGTTCTCGTAGTAATTGCATCACATCGGTCACATCAAAAGGAAATATCCACACGCTATGCTGGAGCTCTAAAAATCCCACACTTTGCAGTTCACGTCGAATCGCGTCTCTGCTTTTTTTTCGATCTTCACTCACGTCGTAGATCAGCAGGCGCCATTTTTGATCCCATTTCTTTGGCCGCTTCCGTGCTACTTTATGCATCTCAATCGCCCCAAGTCGTTGCGTCGCATGGGGAGAAAGCACAACAGAAAAGGTGTTGTCCGTGTGTTCTGTGATTGCGATGAGACCATCACGTTCTAAATCAGAAAGCGCTTTACGAATAGAGCGTTGATCGATGCGCCGGAGCTCTTTTGGGATAGAGCGCAATATCCACAGCTGCTTTCTTGGTGTGATAGTGAGTCCAAGTGAGATCCCAGCTCCTAATAGCAAGAGAATCTTATCTTTTGTAGTACCGCGTATAATAGGCATTTTATTATTGAGGATGAAAAAATAGGGTGCATAGATAGGATAACTTCACACGTGACGAACTGCAAGCCGCTGCGCGGCCGCGCAGCGGCTTGCAGTTGGATGATTCACTGATTTGGATGTTTTGTGTGAAATTGCGTGAGATATGTACTGGTTGTTCCGGGTTTTTTGGAGCACAATTGAGTATTTTGTGTGACATTGTGTGTAAAATGTACCATCTGTGCTGTTTTTT
Source organism: uncultured Candidatus Saccharibacteria bacterium (assembly GCA_964360995.1). Lineage (GTDB taxonomy): Bacteria > Patescibacteriota > Minisyncoccia > Ryanbacterales > HO2-45-13 > CAYHBS01. The sequence goes on along the minus strand of CAYHYZ010000003.1, from coordinate 17,796 downwards.
GTGGCGATATGTATGGAAAAGAGGTTTGAGTGTATTCAGGGCGCAGAAATTGCTACTGGCATAGAGCTCCGTATTGTGTTGCTGTGATCATCACGCGCGCTATTTTTATGCAGGTTTCCACAAGCTCCGCGTATGCGTATTTGTTATAATACGTGTCAATGGAATTCTGGATTTTTTTAGTACGTTCAAGCGCCATGTACTCACGGAGCATTTTATTTGATATATCACGTTTTTATGCGCAGTAGAAATACCGAATCATCGTTTGGGTTGGTGGAGGTGGTAGTTGCCATTTCTATCATTGGTGCAACGTTTGGTATTCTAGTTTCTCTTGCGCTAACGTCACTCACGCTTACTCAAGAAGCAACGCGACGTAATCAAACCGCGCTACTGCTTGAAGAAGGGGCAGAGGCGATGCGCATATTGCGCGCACAAAAAACTACCATTGACGGTTGGGACACATATTTTGCTGATAACAACTCTACTCTCCCATTAGGACAAGAGCGCTGTCTTAAATTTAGCAATGGTAATTACACTGTGGATTTATTGGGCACCAATGATACAGAGATAACAAATAATTGTCTGATTACACCCGATGGTGTAGATATCCAAGAATTCTATCGAACTGTAAAAGTTGAGCAGGCATACCGAAGTACCATCACGGCAAGTAGGGGAAACCTTGTGGCTTATGCGCCCACAGACGTGACTCCTGTTTCTAACACCAGGCTCATTACTATTCGCGTGTATCGACGGAAGAAAGAAAACATCACGCAACTGATGAGCGATCACGTGCAATTGTATCTCACTGATCGATAGCGTATGAACTTGCAGAAATTTTCACGCGACAAAAAGGGATTTACACTTATTGAAGTGCTTGCATACGGCGCAATTTTATCGCTCGTGTTGGTGCTCGTAGTAAATGGTTTTATTCAACTCTCGGCCGTGTTTGTGCGAGCGCGAAATATTCGCATTGTCAATGAAGCGGGCGTGCTTGCGATGGAGCGCATTGGGAGAGAGGTGCGCAGATCCAAGACGGTAGACGTTGGGGCTGGGTATGTTTCTCTTGCTGTCCCGCCGACGTACACAGAAATGGTGAAAAAAGATAAACCAATTGCATATTGGAATTTTGAGGAGGACGGAGGATCTCTCATTGATCAAATTGGAGGAGCGCATGGGACTATCTTTGATAGCGGTGGGCAAATATCGCGCAAGCAATTGGGTGTTGTGGGGAAAAGTTACAAATTTAATAGCAACTATGGGCGCGCAGTACTTAGTTCGAGTGCACTTTCGCTAGCCTCTCAAACACAGGGCGCCATTGAGGCAATTGTAAGAGTAGACGGGAATGACGGTACCGTAAGTGGTGTGTATCCAATCATTGCAAATACTCTTGGACCCGCAAACCAGAAGCTACTTGCAGGACTCAAAATGAATAACGCGCTTCAGTATTCGCCAGCGCTGTATCGCGGCGGGACGCTTGATAATCCGGGACCAACGACGGGACTTGCGCAGCAGAAGGGCATTTTTGTACACCTTGTTTTTGATTACACCGCATCTCCAGTAGGAAATGTCGTGTGTATTAATGGTGTGTGCCAAACTGCAGCCACGGATGGAGATAATGCAGGATGGTTGAGTGGTGCCACGGCTGCAGGAGCGAATTATTTGACGATTGGCGCGGAAACAAATGCAGCAGGCACTCCACAATCTTTAGGATTTAAGGGATGGATTGATGAACTTGCGGTATATGGTCCGAATAACAAGCCGCCACAGTCGCGCTGGACAGAACATTACAACGCCGCATTTGGTGGTGATGTAGATCCTGTCAGTACAACCATTACGGTGGCACAAGACGTTCCTATTTCGATAAGTAGAGATGCAAATGTTGATATACTCACTTCATACGACGCAACAATTGGTGATGTGGCGATTACACTACTCACTGATGGCGCAAGTCCTACTCCAAAACCTATCGGTGTGCGCATTACGTTTTCCGTCACCGCTGGTTCAGGAAAAACAGAAGTAACACATAAATTTACTTCCGCGTTTATGCTCCGTAATCCAAGTCCTTAGAAATATATGAATTCATCAATACAATCTGAACGAGGTGCGTCTGCATTATTACTTACCATTGCAATGGTCACCGTAGGTATTATTGTGGTGCTTTCGCAGGTGACGCTCGGGATGTCGCAAAAGGCGCGCGCGAGCGAAACAGTAAATGCACGAAGAAGTTTTTTTGCCACCGAATCTATTCTGGAGGACGTTGCGGTGCGACTTCCTACAGCGGACGCAGTGACGAAGGCAAATGAAGGTTCCTATTCAATGTATCTCGACCCCGGGGCACCATTTGTTCCAAAGTTTACTATTGATGATGAGCTCGGCGTATTGAATCGGTATATCGCAACGTCGAAGATAGGAGAAATAGTACGCGGAGCGTCGTTTAGCGTAATCCCTCTCAACGAAGGCGCAATTACCGATGATCTGCAAGCTGGGGCATTTGGGATTTTGTTAAAAAATACTGCAACTATTAAGGGGCAGGTATTTTCTAACGGTCCTATCGTTGGGCTTAATCAAACAAATAATAAAATCATACTTCGACAAAATACAGGATACGTTGCTGTTGCGAAGAATAATACCGCGCCCGATCCTGATAGGCACTACGAAAGCTTCAACGTAAAATTTCGTACTAATGGAGATAATGATAATATCGCACAACAATTTCTAGCGATGGAGACTGGCCTCATTGCATCTGTCAAGATAAAAATATGTCGCACTGCCACAGGAGGCACGCTGAATGTATATATTAAGGAAAATGGTAGGAACATCAGCCCACCCTACATGCCAAATGCCCCTGATGATACTGGGAGTGGTATTGCAGTTGCCAATGTCACGGTCACATCCATTGCTCTCTGTGGAGTTCCCGAGGAGAAAGAAATTACATTTAATCCGCCCGCCTCAGTGGTAAAAGGAGAGCCCTATTGGATAGTGCTCAATCACGTGGTGAGTGGGAATGGAAACGCATACGAGCTCGCTGCAATTCATAACTTATCAGATGATAACTACGATCCAGATGTCTCACTGTATAATGATTCTTATAAAAAACAGGCCGAAGCGTTATGGTCCGGTCTGCATCAAAGTATTCGTTGGTGTCGTCCGCCAACATATGTCTCGAGCTATTGTGACACGAGGTCATCCGAAATTGTCGCTGGCGATTCAGTTGATTTGTGGTTTCAGATATATACAAACACCGATCGATCCAAAATGTCGACGCTTAAAATAGAGCATTGCACCGATGCGGGCGATGGGGACGCGGATCTATGCGATGGAACACCAAGTACTGATTGCGATATGACCTTTGTGAAATATATTGACGCACACAATATTTCTGGGGTTACCAGTGCCGCACAAGCGAGGTATCAAACACAAACCGGTGGAGGAAATACCTTTTGTGCCACAGCCCAAGGTAGTGGAGGCGAGCAAGGTGTGCGAGACCCTCCATTTAGTCCCGACAAAATAAAAGAGTGGAAACAGGCGGCGGGATGGGATTCCGACCCGACGGACGGAGATGAGACAAAATATTGCACAACCGCAGAAGGATGCGATGCCTTTGGAGACATTGATCTATCTGCAGCGGGGATGATATTTCCTAAAACAACAGGAGACAGATTAAATGCGGTGATTCCCGGAAGTGTCGATATATCAAATCAAACGCTCACGCTTCGAAATTACACATATATTAAGGGGAATCTCACCGCTGGGGGAGGTTCGGGATGCAAAATTCAAGTATCCGACACCGAAACAACGGCTATCCCACCAACGAAAAGTCTCGTGATTATTGTGGATGGAACGGTAGATATTAACAACTGTACTATCACTGGGCGCATCAACGACCCCCTCAGTCACCTGATGATTGTCTCACTAAATAAATCGATTACGGAAAATGCTCCGGCGGTTTGGATTCGCAATAGTGCGACCGGAGATATATTTATGGCGTATAACGGACTCCTTCAAATTAATCAGTCCGGATCAATTGTGGCGGGGTATGGCGAGTGGATTATTATGGAACAGAGTGTAAGTATCGCGGGTATTATTGAAGAGCCTGGTTCAATTTCATTCGCCCCGACTGGAGTAATGTCTGGGCAAGGCACAGTGCCGGTGAATTGGTCATATGAGTAGTATCTTTTTTACTGTGCTCCGAACCCAACGTGCCGATGTCACATGTAAATGAATTACCATACACCACAACGTACACGGGGAATCGCCACGCTACTGCTTGTGGTGGTATTTGTGGTGGGAGCCACGACACTTGCGATATCACTTACGTCGCTTAGTATTGTCGAAACGCGTTCTGCGCGAGACACTACACACTCTATACGCAGCTTCTTTTCTTCAGAATCTATTTTAGAAGATGTGGCACTGCGCACGCTTGACGAAGATGTATCAAATAATGTTACAGATACTAATGCATATGATATTTATTTTGATCACGACAGTATTAATGCAGATGTTGAGTTACGAAAAGATCAGGAAGCAGGGACTGAGCGATACACCGCGGGATCCGCGATAGATAGTGCCGCTCGAAATTCTTCGTTCCGCTTAGTTCCGCGCAACCAAGGAAGTTGGTCTGAAGATTTGCAAGCAGGATGGTTGGGTATTCGTATGTTTAACACCGCAAGCGTGAAGGGTCAGATATTTTCGAACGGCCCGATCCGCGGATTTAACGCTTTAAAAAATGTACTCTCTATTCGACCCGGGGCGCACATCCAGGTCGCGCCGCAGCGCGTAGGCGCTGACGCAGGAGGATCGAATAACACCACGCCGTTCAATTATATTGTCTTTAGGGATCATGATAAAAAAGATAATATTACGCAGCAATTTGCGACAAGCAACACAGGATATCTAAGTAAGATACGTCTAAAAATCGCACGGACAAATTATTCTACCTCATGGCCAGAACTGACATTTCGTATTCGCGAGAATGCTATGGTAGATGGAAAATATGTGCCCGGCGCCGCCGTAGGTTCACCTGTTACGATTTCCGGAAGCAACATCAGTACAACCTTTCCCGTGTATTCAAGCCCATCAGCAATACCTTGGTATGAGATAAATTTTTCTGATCAATATATTCCAATTAGTGCAGGCCGCCCGTATTGGTTAGAAATACACTCTGTAGACTGTGGTGGAAACTGTGCGAGGTATTTTTACGTCGCTGCGCAGGAGGGGAGCGCCGCGCAGTATCCGGTTGTGGACGCATATGGCGAGGCTGTTCCAGTGAAGCGGCCGATGGTGTTGTGGGCACAAAATAATTCAGGCGCGGTGTGGTGCGAGCCGGGAACCACTGGAAGTTTCTCTGGGAGCACAGACTGCACAGAAATGAATAATACTGGTTACTGGGACCCTACCAGTGGACCGAGCGATATTATGTTCGAAGTCTATATAAGCACCACTCCTACCGTCATCGATAACGTAATTATTAATACGTGTTCGGACGGGCCAGATGCGGGAGTTTGCGACGGCACACCGGTTAATTCTTGTGCTGGTGGTAATCTGGTATACGTTGAGGCTCCACTCATTACCAACTCCACCATCTACGCCAAAACAAATACGTACAGCGCCCCCGCCGCGTCGACCATTCAATCGGGGTGCCCAAGTGATGCTGGGCAGTTTGAGACGACTGTACTACCGGGCGAATCATATGAGATTGTTGCAACTACGACACCATTTAATACACTTACCATCGACACATGGAAGAAAGCTGCGGGGTGGAATAAATATGACGATGCATTCACCCAATATTGTGGCGGTTTAGACGGATGCTCCGATGGTGAGAATCTATGGGTCACCAGCGCGGACAAGATATTTCCAGAAATGACCGGAAATAGAAATCACGCAGTAATTAAGGGGAATCTCACGCTAGGGAATTACACGCTGACGCTACGCAACTTCGTGTATGTAAAAGGAAATCTCACGGCGGGCAGTGGGACAAATTGTCTGATTCAAGTTTCCGACACCACTCCAGAGATACCGGAAGAAAACAGTATTGTGATGGTCGTGGAGGGGACGGTAGATATAGGTAATTGTGATGTAACGGGGCGCGAGGGAGATAGCAAGAGTCATTTGATGATCGTTTCACTTTCAAAGAACATCAGCGACGACGCACCTGCAATCCTGCTACGCACCTCTACAAATGCCGATCTGGTATATGCACAATCCGGCTTGGTTCGCTTCAATCAGTCCTCAAGCGCACAAGCGGTATATGGAGAAGGTATTCTATTTGAACAATCTGCTGAAATACAGTCAGTAGTAGAAGGGGTGGGTGCGATCCAATTTGCTGATACCGGGTCTCCAGAAGCTCAAGGAGAAATTGAAACGAAAGGATGGGGAGAGCAGTAGCGAGCTATACACTACGCGCGTTACAGAAGAAGCGGCACAGTGAAAATCTATATGTAGTACACCGTGGGGGTGGAATATGATTGTACAATCATTGATTGTTGTCATCCTCACGCTTGCGCTGATGTGCTACACGACGTAGTACATCAACACCACTTTTTATAAAAACAGTCCGCCTGCTGGTGGACTGTTTTGTCAATTTACCTCGTGCGCTTTAAATGCCCGCGCTATGGGGTTGTTTGTTTTTTCTGGATTGCAACCAGCACACCAAATTGAAAGCAATATTTATCGAGCGCCTCTAGCTCAGGCACATCGATACTATCTCCCGTCGCTTTTTCAAACTGTTGTTGCAACAAGCGCAATTCTTTTTCTGGTGCGCCATGCCAGCGCGTATCGGCAAGCGTAAGCGCCAGTAATTCTGCTGCGCGTGTACGCGCGAGTGTAAAACGTTCTTTTTGATTTTGTGCCAAAAGTGTTCGGTGAATCTCGCTCCCAAGATTCCCCAGTTGTTCAGGGAGTGACATCTGTTGCCAGCGCGCCACTATTGCTGGAGAGTGGAGGCTTGGGGTCATAGTATAATTTTCTTTGCTAGAATATCTCGAATCTTTTGACGAATGTTTTGATCTTCAACCGTGCGTGATCGATTCCCAGCGGAGGGGCGAATGTTGATCATCGAATCAAATTCAACTCGGTCATCCAAGGGGCGTTCCGGATAATAATTGATACCCCAGAGATCTTGTTGCGCGGACCCCCGCTCGAGCAACGTCGCCTCCTCATCTGCATGCATATCGCCTCCAAAGGCAATATGTTCAGTGGTAAGATCTACCACCATTTTTACCATGTCTCCAAAGCGTTCTTCGGCGAGTGCTTTGATTTCCCTTATTGAAATCGTTTCGGTTATTACGCGGATAGGCATGAATGACCGTATTATTCCAGCAAGTTTCCGGCATGTCCATCGCCACCGCTTTACAGATTCTTCCCCAATGTGATGTGCGTTACGTGAGGGGGGGGGATTATTTGATATACTAAGACAATGCAATGAACGTTGCCCAAGTTTTGGCTCTGCTGTTTTCGGGAGACCATATTTGATAAGCAACCGCATAACACTACTCATGAGCGAAAATCACAAAAACAATAATAGCTACGGCTTTGGATTGGTTGAGGTGATATTTAGCGCCGCCGTTATTTCGGCGAGTATTGGTCTTATATTTACCGCGAGCGTATTTTCGGAACGGAGCATCGCAAATGCAACCGTACGAAACCAAATCACCTTACTACTCATACAAGGCGCCGAGGCAATGCGTTATTTGCGATCAACACACGTAGCTGATAATGCAACATGGAATAATTTTTTTGATGATGCGGGGCTTAGTCCAAAGTGCTTAACAGATGCCCCGACAGTTATTGATGGCGCTTGCCCAAAAATTAAGGCGAGCGATACGCTTCCAAATTATTATGAGCGTACCGTGCAGACGTATTGTGCAGAAAGACACTCAACAACAAAGAATATTACCGGGTGGGTGCCATTTAGTACCGGAAATTGTGATGATGGCGCAGGACCGATGGATCCTGACACCGTGAAGGCAATTATTTCAGTGAAGTGGACAGATCGCAATGGGATTCCAAAAGAAGAAACATTAGAAACAGTAGTCACGAAACGATAGTATGGCACGCCACCGGTTTCGTCATTTGACCTCAGGCGTGAACGCTCCCAGCGGGTTTACTGTAATGGAGGTTATCATGTATGTATCCGCACTTGTGGTGATTGTGTTATTTTCAACACTGAGTGTTGCGCAACTGAGCAAGCCAATTGCCAGATTAAAAAATACACGCGTGGTCAATGAGGTTGGGGCGTACACGATGGATCAGATCATAAAACAAGTACGAAGTGCCACAATGATAGGGAGTGTTGCGCTTCCACCGGCAGACAATGAGATCAGTTACAGTGTGCGCGGGTCATTTGCCGATGTGATTCGGTGCGGGCCAACTACGCCTTGTGTAAATCAAGGCGTTATCGCGCACTGGAATTTTGAGGAGGAAAACGGAAATGTGCTCCGTGACGTTATCGGAGGGTTTAACGGCACCATTACGAGCGGCACCGCGGGGGCACCCATGGGGTATCGCGCACCCGCTATTATTGGAAATGCGCTTTCATTTTCCGGGGATGACTATGTGACATTACCCTTAAATGCCTTTAACTCACACACAAAGGGTGCGATAGAAATTATTTATAAAAGTAAACGTTCAGCTATCGAAACATTTACTGATACCTTGTTTTCTACCTCAAAAGGAAATACGCAATCATTCGCGGTTGGGCTGCTTCGCAGCGCCTGTAGCGATGGCGGACACAAAATATTTACACCAAATTTTACCTTACTTTCTGGAAGTTGTTACAGCAAAGAACAATATTACCATCTGGTGGTGCAACACGATGGAACTACGACTAATATGTTTGTGAACGGCGTGCAACTACCTGATATTCCGGCCGGGAGTAACGCATGGTTTTCTACGTACACTGACGGTGGTTATCACATAGGTTTGAATGATTATGGAGGTGCTCCAATGACGGCTTCATTTATAGGAGAAATTGATGAGCTCATTATTTATAGTGACGTAAAGCCCAAGGCATTTTGGGAACAGCACGCGCGCGTCATCTATGGCACCGAGACCCCTCTCAAGCCTCTCGTCCTAGGATATGATTCGGCCTCAAGCCGCGTTCTTATCGAAGACGCAGGAGCTATAAGTTATCTTTCAAGTTACTCTGCAAAAATTTTGGACTTTAGCGTGACCCCGCTATTAATTGATGGCACTATTGTTGGTGTAAACATCAGTTTTAACGTCAGCGCAGGAAGTGGGGATAATCAAGTGAAAAAATATTTTCAAACTACCAGTATGTTGCGTAATTTGTAATACAACATGACGTTAACACCATTTTCAGGCAATCAATATCAATGGAGGACTCGGCAGTCTGGTGTTGCGCTGATGTTACTTTCCGTCGTATTTGTTGCGCTATCAACGGCGCTTATAGGAATCATTGTGGCCACGAGCTTACCACAATCGCGTATTAGTAGAGATTTCCTACAAACCAACAGATCATTTTTTGCTGCCGAGTCTGGCCTTGAAGACGTCGCATATCGAGTAGCAGCAGGACTTGATTACTCTTCAGCACCCGGGGGCAATCTTGCATTGTACAGCGGTCCTGCTGAAAATCTCCCCGCGCTCAGCATCCGCGACGAAAGCTCAGGAGGTATAAGGGAATTGACGCTCATCTCAAGTCTCACCGATACCGTGCGGTCATCGCGCTTTCTTCTTCGGCCCACGCTCGAATTAGACGCATTATTTAAAGACTTGCAAGTGGGATATATAGGGCTGACGCTCAAAGGAACTGCGAATGTCAGTGGGCAGATATATTCTAATAGTCATGTGAAAGGGGTCGGAGCAAACACAAAAATCAATTTAGGAAGTAATGGATATTTAAAGATTGCTACCCCTTTCACAGATGCAGATCCCAATGGGGTCAATAGCGTTGTTGAAGACGGCGTCGATGAAAAAGCCGCCTACTTAAGTGACAACGATGCAAGAGATATGGTGGCGCAGCAATTTGTCCCAAGTCGGTCTGGGCATCTTGAGAAGGTACGCATTCAAATGAGGCAAGTATGTGCGAATCCAGATTGTGGTGGGCAAGGTGAAATTAATGTCAAAATTATGGAAAATGTATTTTTCTCACCATCAGTTGGAAATATTCCATCTACACCTCTTTTGGTAAATGAAATATGGCCAAAAAACGATCACGCCAGGAATGAAAATACATGGGGTACGGGCTCAACAAAATTTTCCTATAATTGGAGAACTTACGTATTCTCAGATCCACCCATTGTGGAAAAGGGCAAGGCATATTGGTTGGTGTTGGATGCGCCGTGCGCGTTTACGACATGTAACAATTATTATGTCATTCGCTCGGAAAGAGATGAAACTTATGCTTCCATCCCACCTCCGATGAATGGATATTCTCCCTCGCCCAGTTCCTACAATGAACCAACATCTCGGGAACCATTGTATAAATATAAATCAGTATCTAACACAGCCTGGTTTACTCACGATGTAGATTACCCCAATCCGCCTGGTCCTGTTGATATGATTTTTGAAATATATATCGGTATTAATCCAACGAGTGCTGATACGGTCACAGTAACAGTTGATGGAGCGGTCGCATGTCCACCCGTAAATCCAACGCCCCCACCGCCAGCAAATTTTTATGCGCAAAAGATTTCGAATACCATTTTCTGGTACGTAAATGCCTTCTACGGACCGAGCGGGTGGGGGACTGGAAATGTGAGAAATTGTCCGTCGCAAACTGTGGCCACTCAAACATATGAGAGCAGTTCGCCACCACCGCTTGATCCACCATTATCACCTACGACCATAGATGCATGGATAGTAGAGGCAAAATCAAACGGATATTGTTCTGCGTCGTATGGGTGTACTGGAGACAATTATTCGGTGACAGGGGCATATCCCTATTTTCCAAGAGAAAAAACGCACCCCGCGTGGGTAAAAGGAAACTTTACGTTAGGCAATTTCCCGGTGGCGTTTCGCGGGTATACGTATATCGAAGGAGATCTGAACATTACTGGTGGGACCTCCTGTAATATGAGCATTTCTAATGTCACTGGAGACGTGGACTCCGCCGAATCTATTGCAATAATAGTGAAAGGAAAAATCAACATTTCGGGAGCATGTGAAATATTTGGGCATTCGAATGGTACTGGTCGAAACGATCACTTAGTACTCGTTTCAAAAAATACTTCAGCGTCAGAGACGGTACCATCAATACTCGTTAATAATACTTCGCAAAGCGATCTATTCCATTCTGATGGAATGATAGTCCTCAAAAGTGGCGCAAAGGCACTTGCGATTTATGGAGAAGGTGTGGTGATGGAAAATAGTGCGTCTCTCGTATCGTTTCCAGAGGGACGCGGAGTTATTCGCTTTAAGCAAGCCGCCACAGGTGCTGGCACTTATGCGCCCCCCTCTGACTGGGGAGAAAAATAAATTTATATACCGGGCGATAGTTCAATATAATTATGAGCAGGCATATTATACTCACTGATATGTCGATATAGTAATCTTCCCCAACGTCATATACGCTATCGAGCGATTTTCGCTATAATACGGTCATGCAATTGACATTGCCTAGGTTTAGGTCTCCCAGTGGCGCGAAACAAGGTCGCGAACGCAAGGGATTTATTTTTGGGCTTCCAAAACATCTTGACGCAACGATTTTGGGACTTGATATTTCAGATCGTTCATTTAAATATGTAGAGCTCAAACAAGGAAAAACCGGCAGGGAGATTGCGCGGCACGGTCGCGGCGCCATTCCCGAAGGAACGATCGAGCAAGGCGTCGTCAAAGATGGAAAAATATTTTCAGATGTACTAAAGAAAGAGCTTGGAAGTGTGCGCGCGCAAGTGCACGCGGCGTTCTCACTGCCAGAAGAACTTGGATTTACCCGTGCAATTACGCTTCCACGAATGCAAAATAGTGAAATTCGCAGTGCGCTCTCTCTGCAACTTGAAGAGCACGTACCACTCTCTGCGGCGGAAGCGGCGTTTGATTTTGAAATCTTGGAAACATCAAATAAAGATGTGATCAATATTGTGTTTTCGGCGTTTCCAAAGCAGGTTGTTGAAAGTTATGCATCGGCCATTTCGATGGCGGGGTTACACCCCATTATTGCAGAGCCAGAGTCACAAGCACTCGCGCGGGTAGTTATTCCGGGGCGTGATCATGGCTCGGTGATGGTGGCAGACATCGGGATGACGAGGGCGAGCTTTTTTCTCGCATATGATCATTTAGTGCGGTTTACTTCGACCGTGCGGGAGTTTTCGGGGTCGCTCGTGGACGCCGAAATTATTAAAACGGGGAAAGTGTTAGTAAATGATCTTCCGGAATTTAAGCGGGAGTATATGTTTGGGAGTGGAGAAAATGCCGAAATTGACACCGCGCTTCGTCCCATGGTGAATGCGCTTGTTGCGGAAATGAAGAAACGTTTGGAGTTTTGGTCTGATCATGAAGAACGCTCAGGGAGTATGAATTTACATATCCCACCGGCTAACCGCATTTATCTTTCCGGAGGAGAAAGTCACTTGGGGGGACTCCCGGAGCATTTGTCTGACGCGCTCGAAATTGACGTGGTGCGTTCTTCCCCATGGGCGAATGTGTTTAATTTAGATAAATATATTCCAGACATTTCTTCTCGCGACATGCTCCTCTACGCTGGGGCGCTCGGATTAGCGGTGAATGAGACAATGTAATATGGCGATGAATTTAATGCCGCAATCCTATAAAGACGCGTTTCGCTATGAGCGTATGACGAGGTTTGTGCTATATGTTGGAACCATTTCGCTCATTGTTGCGGGCACGTGGGCGGCGCTCTTATTGCCCTCCTATTTTTTCTTATCCGAGCAATTTAAAGTGGTTGAGTCTACAAATAAGGAGGCGTCACAAGCGAGACAATTAGAAATCCAAACGCTGTTAAAAGAAATTGGCGAGGTCAACACCGTTCTTTTAACCGTGAAAAGTGCTCAGGCCAGCGGAGATTCCGTTGTTGAATTGTTGCGCGAAGTGATGGAGCGCAGCGGGACGGGCATACAATATCAGAATATTACGATTATGCGCGGAGCAGGGGGGACAATTTCCACGAGCGGCCTTGCTGCAACGCGCAAAGAGTTACAAGCTTTGAAGGCAGATATGGAGGCAAATCCAAAAATTGCCAAAGTTGATATTCCCGTTGATACATTTAATAAAGTGGCAAATATTTCCTTTACCATGACGCTGACACTCAAATAATATGTCACCAAAACTGAAATTTTATATTTCTCTTGCAAGCGTCACCTTGTTGCTGATCGTGGTTGTTGCCGCAGGAGTGTGGTTATATGTGAGCAAAGTGCAGGGGATATATGTTGAGCTGAGAAATCACCAAACTCAATTGCAACAAAACGAAAAATTACAGGAGCTTCTTACAAAAACGCGCGGCACGGTGCGCAAACGAGAGGGGGATCTCACGCTCATTCGATCCATGTTGTATCGTCCCGGAGAAATTGATTTGGACGCTCATACCGCCTACTTAAATTTAGTTGAAGCACTTGCCTCTAGCACTGGGGCGTCTGCTGTAACGCTATCACGGACGGGAACCGCATCTCCGGAGCAAGGTATGAATACAAAGTTTAGCTTTACCACCACTGGATCGTTTGATGACATGGTAAAATTTCTTGCGATGCTAGAGGAGTTGCCCATTTATACAGTGGTCGAGCAGGCCAGTCTGAGTGGATCTGGAAAAAATATGTCACTGAACGTAACTATCGCGGTGGCCACCGCCTTGTAATATACATGAAGAAATTTTCATTTGCAGTTCCTAGTACGCATATCAGCAATCTCAATATTCCTATTGCATGGAAGGTGTTTATGGGAATTGCTGTTCTTTCATCAGTGGTTGCGCTCAGCCATGACGGATACGTGTTTAGCAAGTATGGGCTAGGATGGCAGAAAGAATTAGAGATCCCCGATGTGGTTGTACAGGAATTTCAAGAGGGTGAATTAAATAGCGTACTTTCGTTGATGAAAGAGCGAGAACGAGAATTTGTGCGGCTCGGCATTGAAGGGGTAAAAATCAAAAATCTCTTTCCAGAAAAATAGCCGATTGTTTTCGTCATTGTGAAAAAAGTGGTGCGTGGTTGACTTTTTGCGCACATTTGCGAGCATGTGACGGCGAGGTGTTACGTATTCGAGCGTCGTGCAATATCCCCTTGTAGCTCAATGGATAGAGCCGCGGACTTCTAAGCCGTTGATGTAGGTTCGATTCCTACCGAGGGGACCAATATTAAAACAGCCATCATTCGATGGCTGTTTTAATATTGCGTATTCGTGTTTGGTAGGAATCGAACGAGAAAGGGGCCGGGGAAACATCTGTTTCCCCGTGGAGGAAGGCAGGCGCACGCAGTGCGACGTCGGAAAACCGTGGGTTTCCGAGGAGTGAGATAGCGAAGCGTCCTACCGAGGGGACAGTACACACAAAAAGATGCCACTGCGGCATCTTTTTGTGTGTACTGTCGGGCGTAGCGATGTCGCGCCAGCAGGCGAGACCGCAAGCCGGGGTCGCGGAAATTGGATTGTGACGACAATTCAATTATCTGTGACCATAATACAATAGTTATGCTGTAGGAATCGAACGAGAAGGAGGTCGGGGAAACAGTAAATACTGTGCCACCCAGTGGCATTGTTGCGCTTTTTATTATACGCAGTATGATGAGCGAAAATCGTTCATCGGAGGTACTTTGTGCACTATACGTCGGAAGAATGGAAAGACATTTTTGAATGGTGTGGTTGCCTTTGGAAACATGGCGAGCAGAGTCACATGCACGCCGAGCTCAACGATGGTACCCACTCGGATATCTACCTGAATGCGTGGTCGTTACTTGAGCGTCCGCGACTCGTACGTCAGGCGTGCGAAGATCTGCTTGTGCTTACCCAACAGTGGGTTGGAAAACCGATTATGGTAGATCGCGTCATTGGTCCTCCAGCGAGTGGATGGCCGATAGCTGCAGGGCTTGCATACATTCTCAATTGTCGATGGGCGGTTGCACGTGATCGTTTTATAAGACCGCGACCAGAGGAGCTCCCCAAAGAGAAAGATGCAACTCACCCCTCCACATTTCCTACTCCCTCGCAGGGCGCCAGTATCGAATACGGAGATCTCGAAGCATTTACGCTTTCCGGATCGACCATCACGAGGAGTGAGCGGGTCATTGTCTGTGATGATGTGTGTGTGAGTGGGGCCGCACTCGCACGTACATTGTGGGCGGTAGAGCGTGCAGGGGCTCACGCAGAAATGTACTTGCCTGTGCTGGTAAACAGAAAGGCAGCTCATCCGCAATTTCCTGAAACGAAATCCTTGCTCAATATGCGGAAAATCATCTCTCTTTTCGATTTGTCGTCGCAGGTGTGGAAACCGGAAGAATGTCCGCTGTGTATAGAAAAGTCAAGTGTTGTACGGCCCTCTACGCGGTGGTCGGTATCAATCAATGCGTAACATACAGGGACCCAACTGGGTCCCTGCTTTTTATACCGTGGTATAATGGAGGACATATATGGATCTCGTTCCACTACTTGTTGCAACCGCATTTCAATATGTATTCGGTATGTTGTGGTATTCACGTGTACTGCTTGGATTTTTGTGGGCGAGTTATCTGGAGAATGAAGACGGGGTGTCAGAAGTTGGACTGAAGCGATTTAATCCTGCACGAGCTAAATCACATGCGACCGCGCTACTCACCGCGCTTGCGATTACCATCGTAGTACAATCACTTTTTTCCGCACTATCCATCATTACCGTACGTCCCGCGCTGGTGTGGTCGCTGGGGATATGGATAAGCATGCTCGCGCTTCCCACCCTTACGGAGTACCGATATTCCAAGCGCTCATTGGTACTTTGGGCGATAGATCAAAGTTATTACCTGGGCGCTATCGCCGGCACCGCAGCGATTATTGTATTATTGTAGTATGGTGTCACACGAAAAACAGGAGGGGTTTGCTACATACGAATCTATCGAAGATATCTTTAATGCTGCAGAAGAAGAATACGCTGCAATTATTGCGGAATTTGGCGGAGAGAGAAATGTGGATGCAAAACAAGGGAAAGAAAAACTCGCAGAATTTCATGCAGATCGGCTGATGGAATACGTCATGATGATTCGAGAGCGAGATATCATACATGAGCCGTCACGCCTCACCGCCGACCAATCAGATTTGATGAATAAATATCTTGCCTACATAGACTTTTTGAAATCTGCAGGATCAGATGCCCAAGAGTAGACGTGTCGCTCAACGCAGTGTTCAGTACTGGCTGCTCAAGAACGAAGAGGCAGATTACTCGATTGCTGATTTTCAGCGCGACAAAGTTGCAGAGTGGAATGGCGTGCGCAATTTTCAAGCGAGAAATTTTATCCGCGATATGCATGTTGGGGATTTTTTTATTTACTATCATGCGAATGGGAACCCATCGGGCGCTGCGGGAGTAGGAGAGATTATGTCAGCGCCGTACGCAGATCCCACACAGTTCGATCGTCGCAGTGACTATTTTGAAAAACGTGCAACCGCCGAAACCCCGGTATGGAGCACAGTGCGCGTGAGCTTTGTAGAACAGTTTGCGCGCGCGGTACCCCTTTCGGAAATTTCTCGAAGCGCAAAACTCAAAGGCATATTAGTTGCCAAGCGCGGGCAGAGGCTCTCGGTGATGCCCATCTCCCGGGCACATTTTGAGGAACTGGTGCGCATGGGAAGAACATAGAGTTTTGCATCCCGCACCCGTGGGAACGTATCAACGAATACACTTTTGCCCACGGGTGCGGGATTTCGCGCATTAGGAAAGTCATCATTGCGCGTGGTTTACGTGTTCGTGCACGACTTTCCCAGTGCGCTACATTTACATATCCTCATTCGTCGCGTAGCATAAAGAGCAATATGGAACCACGACATCAAGACACCACGGAGAAATTTCATGAAGCGAAGGCCGAAGAAGCGGCAACCGCGATCGTCACGCAGCCCCAGCCCGCACAAAATCCCTTTGCAATTCCGGGGGCAATTGTGATTGCAGGGCTAATTATTGCGGGAGCCGTGGTATATAACGGTAAAACGGCTGGTGTGATTGTGCCAACGGACGGGGCTGCGCAGGCCGCGGCAACTGCCGACGAAGCAGACAATGGACCAGACCAGATGCGTCCAGTAGATGGTTCCGATTTCATCATTGGTAACCCGAACGCAAAAGTGAAAATCGTGACGTTTTCGGATCTCGAGTGTCCATTCTGCAAGCGGTTTCACTTCACCATGAAAGAAGTGATGCAGCAGTATGGTCCATCCGGAGACGTTGCGTGGGTGTTTCGTCATTTCCCACTTGATTCACTGCATTCACAGGCGCGCCCCGAATCTATTGCCGCAGAATGTGCAGGCAGACTTGGTGGAAATGAGGCATTCTGGAAATATCTCGATGCGGTATTTGAAGAAACGCCATCAAACGACGGGCTTGATCTTGCAAAGCTCGACGAATTTGCTACAACACTGAACGTAGATACTGTGGCATTTACCGCGTGTCGTGAGGGCGAAGATGCATCGGGCGCGGTGGAGGCAGATTTTCAGGATGCCATTGCTTCGGGTGGAACAGGAACCCCGTACAGTGTCATCATTGCCGCAGACGGAAAGCGCACGCCATTTTCAGGAGCGCAACCAAAAGCGAACATTGAGCGCGCGATCAAACAAGCGCTCGGAGAGAAATAATATTATGTGAGAATTGTATGATATCCCCCGTCGCGCCCGGCGGGCGGGCGGGGGGGGGGGGGGGGGGTGGTTTTTATTATTTTTTTT
>CAYHYZ010000002.1:32634-48825 GCA_964360995.1 uncultured Candidatus Saccharibacteria bacterium | reverse complement strand
GCGTCCTATCCATTGAACGACGAGGGCATATGAACCCAGATACTATAGCCGGTGAGGAACATTAATTCAACGCCCTTTTGCCAAGCGCGCACTTGTGCGAGATGATGTGTGAGTGACAACGCTAAAATTCGAAGACGCTATTGCCGAAATAGGACGGCTCACGATTCCGCAAACCCATGCGCTCAAGCGCTTGGGGATTTTGACCATTCAAGATCTCATTCGCTACTTCCCTTTTCGGTACGAGCAATTTGGCGAGTTCCGCACCATTGAAGGACTCGTGCACGGCGAGATGTTTATGATTGAGGGGAAGGTTACGAAGCTTGCCACAAAAAAAACCTGGAGGCGAAGAATGCCGGTAACATCCGCAACGGTTGAAGACGCAACCGGTAAAGCGCAGGTAATGTGGTTTTCGCAGCCATACATTGGAAAGATGATTGCGATCGGCGACATCATTCGACTGAATGGAAAAGTACAAATAAAAGAAAAGGGCGTGTTTTTTGCAAATCCCCTTTTTGAAAAAATATCGCGCTTTAGTGTGAATCGTCCATCGAAACAATTAATGCCCGTGTATTCCGAAACGCGTGGTATTTCTTCGCGCTGGCTTGCATATCATATTGATCGCGCACTGAACGCAATTTCCGAAATTCCAGAAATACTGCCGACACACATTACCGAAAAATATCATCTTCCAGAAATTTCACGCGCGCTTCGTGCCATTCATTTTCCGAGAAGCGAACGTGAAGCAACTGCCGCACGAAAACGGTTTGCGTTTGAGGAAATTTTTACCATTCAACTCATGCGGCAACAGGAGCGCCGACTTTTGGAATCAAAGGCAGCACCTGAGCTTATCCTTCCTGCAGCACGACTTGAGGGTTTTTTGGAAGGGCTTCCATTCAAGCTGACGAAAGGACAAAAACAGGTGCTTGGTGAAATTCTCGAAAATATTGGGTCCCCTACTCCTATGGCAAGACTCCTCGAGGGAGACGTGGGCTCGGGAAAAACGATTATTGCTGCCGCTGCAAGCTACGTGGCGGCACTGTCGGGACACCAGGTCGCGTACATGGCGCCCACGGAACTGCTCGCACGCCAACACTTCGCAGCATTTACGAAGTATCTAGGGAAATTAGGATTTAAGATTGGACTAGTATCTTCTGGCGAATCGCGCGTGTTTCCGTCAAAAGCATATCCGGGGCGCGACGCGCATATTTCGCGCACGCAACTGAATAAATGGGTACATATGGGGGATATTCGTATTGTGATTGGAACACACGCGCTCATCGCTAAAGGAATGGAATTCGACAAGCTTGCGCTCATTATTGTAGATGAGCAACATCGCTTTGGCGTACGTCAGCGTGCGCGCCTTGCGAAAACCGAATCCAGGCGTGAATCACGTATTCCTCATTTTCTTTCCATGACTGCTACACCAATCCCCCGCACACTCGCACTCACGATTTATGGAGACTTGGATTTATCGGTGCTTGATGAGCTCCCTCCTGGCAGAAAACCGATTAAAACGCTGGTAGGATCGGGAACTGATCGCACGCGCATGTGGGAACTACTTCGCAAAGAAGCGTCGGGAGGCAGGCAGGCATTTGTGATCTGTCCACGCATTGAAGAAAAGGATGATGATATTAAATCAGTGGAAAAAGAAATCAAACGACTGCGAGAAATATTTCCAGAGTTTGTGGTGGAGGGCATGCATGGAAAACTTTCTGGCAAAGAGCGTGACAAGCGTATGCAACAATTTGCACGTGGAGAAATTCAGGTACTTGTATCGACCACGGTGATTGAAGTTGGTATCGACATTCCAAACGCAACGGTGATGATTGTAGAAGACTCCGACCGATTTGGTCTTGCGCAACTCCATCAGCTCCGTGGGCGCATTGGTAGAGGCGAACATCAATCAACGTTTATTGCGCTCACCGAATCACACTCAAAAAAAACACTCGATAGACTTCGCGCACTGGAAACTGCCGAAAACGGTTTTCGTCTTGCTGAAATGGATCTCACGCTACGCGGTGCGGGAGAACTCTCTGGTGGCCATCAATGGGGTATTTCCGACATTGGCATGGAGGCGCTGAAAAACCCCGCAATGGTCGTAGCAGCGCGCAGTGAAGCGGCAACGCTACTACAAGACGATGCCGAGCTCAACGCATATCCAAAACTAAAAATCGCGCTGGAACGCGCGAAAGAACGCGAAGCGCACTTTGAATAACTATGCGGTGGAAGATTTTACTCGCTCTTTTGGAGTGACCCAAAAGCCCATGTATCTTCCAAACATGAGGCGTGTTTGTGCGTCGAGCCCGGGAAGTGCGCCGAATAAAATGATGGTGAAGGGAATGAGCACCCATTGCAGTACAATAAGCCCCCAAGAAAACCGGTGATACTCACGTGGGCGTGGTGGCATCAACTTTACTGCCATTGTGGCAGACCCAATAAGACCAAGCATCGCAAGCGTCATGAGAAGACGTGTGATACGTGGGAGATTGTACGCAACGAGTGCGGTGTTAAATGCTTGCCCGCCAAGCATGAGCGGCAACCATCCGAGTAAAAAGATAAGCAGTGGATTTGTTGCGAGCGACCAAAAACCCTCAAGCTGAATTGCGGTATGTCGCACTTTTTGTGAAAACGGAATGCGCGGATTTTTTGAAAAGCTGTACAGAATGTATGGCAAGTTTTCGACTCCCCATGTCCACCTCCGCTGTTGCTTATATACATTCAGTGCAGTGCGCCACTGTGAAGAAGCGAGATTCGCATCCATTGATACCGGATAGAACAATGGGACCACACGATAATCTCCGTCAAACGCCATATAGCAATTCCAGAAAATTCGAGAGTCTTCCGACACCATATTCGTTTGCCAGTACCCTACGTCATCTAACGCCTTCAGACTGATGGCGTGCGAAGAAAACGTCGTGAGTCGCTCCGGACGCACTTGTTGCATCATCTGCCAAAACGTTCCGGAAAGTGCAACGACACGGGAAAGCGCAGGCGCGTGCCAGATATTATTATTGTACAAAGGGATGGGCTGATATGAAGAACGATGTGGATACTCCGCAGTGAGAAAATGATATGCAAGGTTCATAAAATATTTTGGATACACAAACGTGTCAATATCAAATGCGGACACAATTACGCGTTCAATCGAAATGTTGATTTCATCGATGCGTTTTTTCGCAATACGCGCAGCAAACGCAATATTGGCGCCCTTTCCTTTCATTTCTCCTTCAATCCCGTCGGGATGCACAGTTACAACAAATTCCCCAAACGTGGCGCCAAACTCATCTTTGATGCGATCTGCGATATCTGCGGCATACCCGCCGGCGCGCGCTTCGGTTGCAAGCACAATCATCATGCGTGCTTTCGGCCAATCAGCAGCTTCTACGGATCTAATTGCGTCGCGCACCACTTCATATGGCTCGTTATAAAACGGCAAAATCACCATATGCCAAATATCTTGCCAGCGCTCCGGGCCAAGTGTATCTAACTTTGCTTTCCAATCTTCTTTGATGTATTGCTGCATTGTGCGCCAACTTGCGTTGAGGTGCACGGAGAGATACGCAGTTTTGACCAGCCAATACACGTCAAAAATAATAATGAAAATCGCGACCCCCGCCGGCGCAATGTATGAAAACACACACACTAAAATCAACGTAGACCACGAAAGAAACCCCGGAATAATTTCGAGCAGTCGGTAGTGGAGATATGCGCCGCCATTCAGTTCCCGCGCGTATCCTATGCGAGGTGGGGTATTAGTGGTCATATGTATGTGTGTGCGACTTACTGGACGACATCAGAACCAACGTTGAGAGTCAAAATGACTCAGCTCTTTACATTCCCACGCTGTCGCTGGCAGAAATGCGAGCTTAATTTTCTCTTTGTAGGAGTATAAGCGACGTGTCTCCTGTCCCTGGTATATATTTAGCAATTGCTCGTGCAAGACTTCGCAGCCACTTTTTTGGACTATAAAAATGAAAATCAGCTGATTCTACTTGTTGGGCTTTATACCAAACAACTTTTAACTTGCTCAGTTGCGCCATAAGTGCCAATTCTTGGGGTGTATATTCCCGCCAGTGCCCGTTAAAGTATTTTGCATTCATATAAAACTCCTCGATATTTGCCATTGGCGCCCTTCCAAGCAATAGTCGGATACGGTTTGAGAGCTTGGCTATATTTGGAGTTGCCACATAGATGTACCCACCACTCTTTGCAAATTTTCCAGTATTTTCAAGAAATAGTTTTGGGTAGGGTTGGTGTTCTATTGTAGCAATAGAAACTACTATGTCATACACGCGCGGAGTAGATTGCGAATCTTCAAGAATGTCCGCCGCGTTTATTACCAGTCCATGTTCATTCCATACATTTCTAAGGATTTCCAATTCCTGATTGGAAAAACCATATGCATTGCCGTTTTCTTTTGAAAAAAATATATATTTATCATTGCCAGACGCATCATAGCCCAACATGCGCAATGCGAGCGGAAAAACTCCAATATAACAACCTACATCGAGCACGGTAGCGCCCGTTGATAGTTTCTCAAGAATTTCTACTACATAGCGTAAGTGCGCAAAATGATTCATAAATTCCCATCGCGCAGAATCGGAAAAAGGCGCGAGCACCGTGTATGACTTTTCTAAAGCTGCCATCATCTCTTCTTTTTTCCGCATTTTTTTATTATAACAGAAAACGATTCGTGTTCTTTGGAGTTATCATTTTTGCGCGAGAGACCCTTCTTCGCTAAAACTTCGAATGGGCGCAGCGGGCGCAATGTATGAAAACACACACACTAAAATCAACGTAGACCACGAAAGAAACCCCGGAATAATTTCGAGCAGTCGGTAGTGGAGATATGCGCCGCCATTCAGTTCCCGCGCGTATCCTATGCGAGGTGGGACGTTACTTGTTGTCATCATATATGTGCGCCGACCCGGAATTGAACCGGGACCTCCATGGCCTCCGGTTCGCCCTGCATGCAGTGGGCCTTGCCCCTTCGCCTGCGACTTTCGTCGCGATGCGACAGGTTGGGGCGAAGCCACAGGTGGGCATGCCAGGATTTGAACCTGGAACCGGCCGTGTATAAGACGGCTGCTCTACCGTTGAGCTACATGCCCATGGCAAGCAAACCGTGTGGATATGGCGCTCTTCCGTTAAGCGATCGGCGCGGAGCGACGTATGTATAGTACGTCACCGCACTAGACATGAAAACCCCGCGCATGCAGGCGCGGGGTTTTAGGAAAATCTACTTCTTCATTATGCAGTTACGCCTGCGCGCTTTGATCCGCCCGCCATGATGCGATCAAATTGCTCTTTTTCGATACTTTCGTGCTCGATAAGATAGTTCGCAATTTCTTCGAGCTTATGACGTTTCGCACTCAAAATTGTTTTGGCTTTCTTAAATGCGTTTTTCATGAATCCACTCACTTCCTCATCAATAATTTCCGCAACGTGCTCGGAGTAATTGCGCTCAGAGGTAAGTTCTTTCCCAAGAAATATTGCACCCTGATCATGACCAAATGCTACCGGACCAACTTTCGAAGACATGCCGTATTTCATCACAAGCGCCCGCGCAAGATCCGACGCACGTTTAATGTCATCTGAAGCGCCAGTGGTAAGCTCTCCAAATACTAAATCCTCTGCGGCGTACCCTCCAAGCGACACGGCAAGATCATCTAAGAAGTGACTGCGCGTATGAAGATGTCGGTCATGATCAGGAATTTTGAGCGTGTACCCTGCGGCTCGTCCACGAGATACGATGGATACTTTGTGCACCGGGTCGGCATTCGGAAGCGACGCAGCAACCAGCGCGTGTCCTGCTTCATGAAACGCGGTGACTTTCTTTTCATCTTGTGACAATATATGACTCTTTCGTTCTGGGCCGAGCAGTATTTTTTCAATCGATTGCAAGAGATCTTCTTGCCGTACTTCTTTTTTACCCATGCGTGTTGCGGTAATTGCCGCTTCGTTGACGAGATTTGCAAGGTCTGCGCCAGAAAGCCCCGGAGTGCGCTCTGCAATACGACGCAAACTTACATCGCTTGCCATGGGCTTCTTTTTTGAGTGCAATTTCAGTATCGCCTCACGAGCATTGATATCAGGAAGATCAATAACGACACGACGATCGAATCGCCCCGGGCGAAGGAGTGCGGGATCAAGCACGTCCGGACGATTGGTTGCCGCCATCACAATGACTTGATCTGACGTATCAAATCCATCCATTTCAACGAGAATTTGGTTGAGCGTTTGTTCGCGCTCATCATGCCCTCCGCCAAGTCCTGCGCCGCGGTGTCTCCCTACCGCATCTATTTCATCAATAAAAATAATTGCAGGGGATGTTTTTTTTGCTTGTTTGAATAAATCGCGTACACGACTTGCACCCACACCAACAAACATTTCTACAAATTCAGACGCAGCAATTTGGAAAAATGGTACGTTTGCCTCACCCGCTACTGCACGCGCAAGCAGTGTCTTGCCAGTACCGGGAGACCCCATCATCAGCACACCGCGTGGAATACGTGCACCGATATCGAGATATTTTTTTGGAGCCTTAAGAAAATCAACAATTTCCATGAGCTCCTCTTTTGCCTCTTCCGAGCCCGCTACATCTTTGAACGTAATCTTGCGGTTGATTTGTTCAGCCCCAATGAGCCGTGCGCGCGATTGCCCGAACATCATCGCCTGTCCATTGGCTTGTTGCACCTTTCTGCCCATGAACCAGATGAGGAAAATGAAGAAGAGCACCGGAGCAAGAATTGGTAAAATGAGACGGCCAAACATCACGCCACTTCCGGGATCGCTTACCTGAATGGAAACACTTTCTGGTCGCAGTGCATTTGGACTGGCACCAAGCGCAAGGAGCACTTCGAAGAGTGATGCATCTGCCTCTTTCTTTGCAACTTGCATTTTTCCTTCTGCAGCATCTTTGAGCTTAATTTCTAAATCCTGCTCACGAATCGTAATGGTTTCAACGGAATACGCGTTCAATTCACTTACCAGCTGCGAGAGCGTAATTTCTTCCGGCTGTTCCCCTGTACCTGCGAGCCCCGCAATAATTGCCGAGAGTAGCACAAATGCCAAAATGGCGAGCGTGATATGTTTGGTGAGTGTTTTCATGAATGTATGAGGATCATTATATAACGAACGGAAACACAAAACAATTCTTCAAGAAAGAAAATGCCCCTGAACCATCCGCCGGTTGGCGGAGGTTCAGGGGCTATTTGCACATACTGAGGTCAGATTCCTTGCCAGGATATCTGCCTAGTTACTCGGCGTGCGTGCCGTCTTTGTCTTCTCGGTACTGTCCATTCTCTCGTGGATGCGCCTTGCGTCCGTTTCTTCCCTTGGCTCCGTTTCGATCCCCCTTCATGATCTTATCGATCACGTCGGACGGTAGAACCGGATTCGAGATGGGAACCTCGATAGGAATCACGATCGACGCTTGATCATCCTTGAGCTCCACGTTCTGTTTCCCAGATCGGCTGTAGTCCCAGTCGGGGTGTCTCCAGCCGTCCGCTTCCAAAACGCGAATGACGAATCGCCGCAGGTTTGGTGTCAGCGATATGAGATTCGGACGGAGCTTGTCGGGGTCGAAGAAGAAACTTCTTCCCTCGCACTCGGCAAGCAGATTGGGAATGTTGGATCTCTCCGCAATAACATGCACTACCGTGAGCTCTTCTCGGTTCGACCGGAAGTACACGATGTAGCGCTGTGCCGGCGGAAAGCTTTCCAACGGAGGCGCTAGCCGCCCTTGGGATCGTTTCTCCCGCAATCGATATTCCGCTTTCGCAGTCCCAGGTTCATCACCCAAGATCAACTGCTCCAACGTCTTATCGACGGCGATGTGCTCGAGTACTTCTTGCTGCCCCACCTGCCAGTGCTCGCGGGCAATCTTGTCCCACATGATGAGAATAGCTTCGGAAAGTTTCCGATGCCTCCCAGACACGGGGGCAAAGTGGCGATGATCACCCGAGCACTCCACTTTGAACACCGGAGTGGTGTTGGATCGAGCAGCTGCTGTGTCGTGCTTGTCGCCATGCACGCCCTTCAACTGCTCTCCACGAATGTACCCATTGGTAGCAGCAATTCTCTCGAACTCTGCGCGAGAAATCTGCTTCAGCACGCCATCCTTCTTCAAGGACACCGCAACATCGTAGATCTCTCGCTCCGTCGACGCCGCTTCTGCGCGCCGATAGTACGGTGCGCCCTCAAGCCACACCTCGATTTCGTCGGGGGTGAGCCCATCCGAAACCGCCTCCGCAATGATGTCACTGCGCAACTGAGTCGCTTCTGCAATGCGAACTTCCGCTTCGGTGTCGCCCTCAGTAAGCAACCGTGTGTCCTCGCTCACGTTCTGCTCCAAAAGCAACAGATCATCAGCGATTTCCTTCAGCCGGATCCTGCGATCCGCCACCTTCATTCTCTCAGCGAGTTCACGCTGAAGAACGGTGCGCTTCTGCGCGCTGCTCGTTTTTGCGATGAGCGCCTCAATTCGAGACTTCATCTTCGACTTGCGCTCGGACAGCGAATTACCTCCACTTCCATTTTCTTCCATCTCACTCTCCCTACTGTATTTGGTTGTTATGATGTGAAACTGCAGAAAAAAATTCTGGAGCGCATCCTCCGGTGTGCGCATAAAACATAAAAAGAAAGCCGGAGTCCAGTATACTGAACTCCGGTTATTTGTCAAGAGACTGCTTTTTGCGTATGTGCACTACGTCATCACGCGAAAGTCATAATCTACAATCTCTTGTAATAGTCGATCAGCCTCTTCCGCTTTTGATGCGCCTTTCAGCGGCACAAAGATGAGCGTTGGGCGATCATACTGGTACCCCTTGATACTCCGGGGGCTCGACTTGAAATCAATGGTGAAGTGAGCTCCGCCTAAACGATCAGCGAGCGTCCCCCACGCATCGATGCCTCGCACGTCATCGACACTCAGTTTTTTCGATTCTTTAAAATCGTAGATGTCCCCGCGCTCTTTCAGAATGCGCAGCAGAAACATACCGTAACTCTGCGCCCATTTGCTCGCTTCCGTGGCGCGAGCACGCGCAGATGCGTCGTCGTAGGACCGATCTGGGAACTTTTTTTTGGTCTCTCGATCGCGTCGCTGTATTTCCCACTGCTTCATTTTAAGACGCGCTTCCAATCTCGTTCTACTTGCGCGCCTGCGAGGCGGGCCAGTAGGGTTTGATGTTTTCATGAGGCCTCCTGGCAAGGTGCGTTCGCGATCAAACTATCATAAATTCCGGGCGTCCGCAACTACAACAATACAGTTGGCAAACGTCAATATATTTGACGAGGAAAAATAGATGCGCGTACCCTACAGGTAATGCCCGAACCACACAGTGAATCAATTAGTGAACTTCCCCGTAGTGACTGGCCGGCGCTCATGAAGGAAATGCCCGACGGAGCACGTCCAAACACACTCTATATAAAAGGTACACCGCCACCGCGCGACGCACTGATTGTCGCTATTGTGGGATCTCGCCACCCAACTCCGTACGGCAAAGATGTGACCAAAATTATTGCTACCTTACTTGCCTCGCGCGGCATTATTGTCGCAAGCGGGCTCGCGATTGGAGTGGACGGGGTGGCGCATCAGGCGGCCATCGACGCGGGCGGCCGCACCATTGCGGTGCTGGGATCAGGACTTGATCCCTCGGTGTTGTACCCCGCAATACATCACTCGCTCGCTGATCGCATCATCCAAACGGGTGGTGCGTTATTTTCTGAATACGCGCCATACGCAAAAGCAGCACAGTGGACATTTCCAGAGCGAAACCGTATTATCGCGGGCATGGCACATGCGACTATATTGACCGAAGCACAAGAACGTAGTGGCGCACGCATCACTGCAAAGTATGCACTTGAATATGGACGCGAAGTACTTGCGGTGCCAGGGCCCATCACGAGCGAACTTTCGCTTGGCACCAATCAACTCATCCGTGACGGCGCAACGCCCATCACGAAACCCGAGGACATTCTCTCGGTGCTTGGCATTGCGAGCCCCGAACAACAACACGAACACACGCGCACCGAATGTTCGCCCGTCGCGACGCTCATACTCTCGGTACTTGATGCGCCACTCACGCTTGATGAAATCGCCGTACGCGTACCACAGGAATTTACCGCTTTACTGCGGGCGATCAGTGAACTGGAGCTCCATGGTATGATTCACTCTGAAGGAAATCACTATCGAAAAATATGAAACTCGTTATCGTAGAGTCCCCTACAAAAGCAAAAACAATTAGCAGGTTTGTTGGCAAGGAGTACACGGTGACTTCGAGTTTTGGTCATGTGCGCGATCTCCCCACTTCCACACTTGGAGTAGATACAGAAAATAATTTTACACCAAAATACATTGTTCCTCGCAAGGCATCAAAGCATGTTACTGCGCTTAAAAAAGCTGCAAAAAAGGCTGACGAGGTGATCCTCGCAACCGACGAGGACCGCGAAGGAGAGGCTATTGCGTGGCACTTGGCAGAAGTACTGCAACTTAAAAACCCCAAACGCATTGTCTTTCATGAAATTACAAAAACTGCGATTGCTGCCGCGCTCGCAAATCCTCGCGCTATTGATACGAGACTGGTGGAGGCACAACAGGCGCGCCGCATCTTGGATCGACTTGTTGGCTACAAACTTTCTCCCTTTCTATGGAAAAAAGTGATGCGCGGACTTTCTGCGGGTCGTGTGCAGTCAGTTGCCCTGCGACTCGTTGTTGAACGAGAACGTGAGCGCGTTGCATTTATCCCACAAGAATATTGGTCAGTCATTGCAACGCTCGTAAAGAAAGGGGCGGAAGAAGTTTTTACCGCAACCCTTCACGCGTTGAGGGGAACATCACTTGATAAATTTGCACTCACCACCGCGAGTAGCGCGAACAACATTTTGAAGGATCTCGAAGGAGCAGACTGGAGTGTTGCCGACATTACGCGCAAAGAAGTGACCAAATCCCCGAGCGCACCATTTACCACGAGCACACTGCAACAAGCTGCGTCACGTAAATACGGTTTTTCTGCAAAGCAAACTATGTTTCTTGCGCAGTCTTTATATGAAGGAGTGGAACTTCCGGAAGGATCAACGGGTCTTATTACATACATGCGTACCGACTCGCTCCACCTCGCACCGGAGGCAGTGAGCACCGCGGTTGCATTTATTGAGGGCGAGTACGGAAAAGAATTTACCCGAGACGGCGGTCGCTCCTACAAAACAACAGCGAAGGGCGCACAAGAAGCACACGAAGCAATTCGCCCAACCGACCCCGCGAGAACTCCATTATCTATTAAAGCTCATCTCGATCCTAAACAATATAAGCTGTACGATCTCATTTGGCGAAGATTTATTTCTTCACAAATGGAGCCTGCGGTATTTGACGCAACCACAGTGGATATCACCGCTGGAGAAGCAACGTTTCGCACGAATGGACAGATGATGAAGTTTTCGGGCTACCTGAAAGTGTGGCCAACGGATACAAAAGATGTACAACTGCCGGCACTCTCCAAGGGCGATTCACTCACGCTTGCGCAACTCACTCCCGAACAACACTTTACTCAACCACCAGCACGCTATTCTGAAGCAACGCTCATCCGCGCGTTGGAACAATTCGGTATTGGGCGTCCTTCAACGTATGCACCAACTATGGCAACGCTGATTGATCGAGGATATGTCACAAAAGACGATCGCAAAAAACTCATGCCTTCAGAAGTAGGAGAAATTGTTGCGGATCTCATTATCACGCACTTCCCGCAAATTGTGGATATGGATTTTACGGTGAATATGGAATCATCGCTCGATAAGATCGCCGAAGGGGAAACAAATTGGCAACCGATGATTAAAGATTTTTATCTGCCATTCGAACAACTGCTCAATGAAAAAATGGAGACGGTGGAAAAACGAAATATGAATGAGGAGACCAATGAGGTCTGTGAGAAATGTGGGAAACCAATGCTCATTAAACATGGTAGATTTGGAAAATTTATGGCGTGCTCCGGCTTTCCAGATTGTAAAACAACCAAAGCGCTCCCACCCATTCCACTTGGAGTCAAATGCCCCGAATGCACGGAGGGAGACCTCGTGATGAGAAAAACAAAAACTCGCCGAACATTCTATGGCTGCTCGCGCTACCCCACCTGCACATATGCCACGTGGACAAAACCGAAAAGTCCCGAAACTGAAGGAGAAGAACCTGATACCACCGCGACTGATGAAGTATGAGCCCGTACGCGTCTCACATTGGAGCTGAGCTCATTCGATTCTCCGACACTGATCGCAAGCGCATTCTCAGGGCACTCGACCTCGCGGTCACCGCACATGGCTCACAAAAACGTGCGTCTGGTGAGCCGTTTGTTATGCACCCAATCTCTATTGCGACGCGCATTGCTCGTGTCGGGCTGGACGCTGATACGGTCATTGCCGCACTCCTACACGATATTATAGAAGACTGCGATATACCTGCGGTACAAATCGAAAAAGAATTTGGTGCACCGGTACGATTTCTTGTAGAAAGCGTTTCAAAGTTGGGACACATTCGCTATAGTGCGGAACAGCGAAAGGTGGAGTCCTTGCGGCGCATGTTTCTTGCAATTGCGCGGGATATTCGTGTCGTCATCATCAAGTTGTACGATCGCCTACATAATATGGAAACCCTTCGTCACCTCCCACAAGATAAGCAGGAAAAAATTGCGAAAGAAACGCTAGAACTCTACGCCCCGCTCGCGTACCGCTTGGGGTTTGGTGAATTAAAAGGCCAGCTCGAGGATTACGCCTTCCCGGTGTTGTATCCCGAAGAATATAAGTGGGTTGTTGGCGCTGTTGAGGAGAAAAAAGCGGAGCGCGAAAAATATCTCAAGAAAATCATGCGGAGACTTGAGCAGGAGCTTGAACGTGAGCATGTACCGGTGATTGATATTAATACGCGTGCGAAACATTACTACTCGCTCTGGAAAAAATTGCTTAAGTACGACATGAATATAGAACGTATTCATGATCTCTCGGCGGTGCGCGTGATTGTCGGGGACGTCGCTGACTGTTATACCGTTCTTGGCATCATTCACAAACTCTGGAAGCCGCTGCCCGGGCGCATCAAAGACTATATTGCACTGCCAAAACCAAATGGATACCGGAGCATCCATAGCACCGTGATTGCCGAAGATGAGCGCGTCATTGAAGTACAAATACGTACCAAAGCAATGCACGACGAAGCGGAAAATGGTGTCGCCGCACACTGGGCATATGAAGCCGCGGGGAAATCTTCTCACGCACGCGCGGAAGTCAGTGAATCACAATTGATTGAACAGCTGCGCGAATGGCAAAAACATTTTACATCTGCATCCTCCGAAGATTTTGTAGAAGCATTAAAAATTGATTTCTTTCAGGATCGTATTTTTACGCTCACGCCTCGGGGGGACGTGGTCGATCTTCCCGATGGCGCCACGCCCATTGATTTTGCCTATCAAATTCACAGTGACATTGGAAACCGCATGACGGGCGCGAAAGTAAACGGGAAACTGGTCAACTTCCAGCACAAATTAAAATCTGGAGACAACGTTGAAATCCTTACACAGAAAGGAAAGAAGCCTTCGTCCGACTGGATCTCTTTTGCGCGCACCTCCGTCGCGCGTGAGCATATCCGCACCGCCCTGCGCCGATCAGGCGTACGCCTACCAAACCCAATGCATCTCAAACCCGGCAAGCAAAGTATTGAGATTAGCGTGAAAGGTGCCAATCGCAAAGGACTGCTCAAAGATATTTCTTCAGTATTTAGCGAGTCGAGCATTAATATTGAGCGTCATAACTCTGAACCGATTGATGCGAGCACATCCCTCATCCACTTTACCATCACCCACTACGCAGGAGGACGACTAGAAAAACTGCTCACGCGCATTCGCGCAGTTCCGGATGTGATTGCGGTGTCGTATGAAAAAAACGCCTAGAGCGTAAAGTTATCAATCGCAGAGTCTCCCGTGATAGTATCAGCGGTGATGTTTGGAATGTCGCTGAGCAATGTGACAGGACCAGAAGCGGCAATCACGAACGGAGGATTATGGACGTGCCCTGGACGGTATTCATTTGTCAGTGTGGCAAGTATGGGTGTGCCAGAAAGATCTGGACTACTTGTTATGTCTGACGCCGTAAGATTGAAAGACGCTTCTCCTGCGAGCACATCTACCTTTTCCCCAATCTTTGCCGTAATTCCCGCAAGTTCTTCTTCGGAGAAGAATTCAATTGAGATCCGTCCTTTTCCGTGCTTATCACGAACAATGGTGACGTTGGCTCCAAGCACATTGCCGAGCTTACTTTCTACCGCGCGCGTTTCGGGATCCGCTTGTTTTTTATATTTTGTCGATCGCTCAATCGCAATGTTACGCGCAATTTGTTCGGCCTGCCTCACCGATAAACTTTTTTCAATAATATCGGTATAGAGTTTTTGCTGTTCGTCCGGATAATCCACAAGCATCAGTAGCGGGCGCGTATGCCCTTCAGAAATGCGCCCGTCCGAAACTGCAATCCGATGCATTTCGGGGAGATTTAATAGACGGAGAGTATTTGCAACCGATTCGCGAGACTTCCCTATGCGAAGCGCCACCTCTTTTTGTGTAAGATGAAATTCATCAATGAGTCGCTGGTACGCAAGCGCGCGCTCAATCGGATTTAAGTCTTCGCGTTGGACGTTCTCAATAAGTGCAAGTTCGAGCTTTACTTTTGCTGATTCCTGCCTGCGTATAATTGCGGGAATTTCACGCAGTCCAATAAGTTGTGCGGCACGGAAACGGCGCTCACCGGCAATAATTTCATACTCCACCACCTGCCCTTTGTCGGTCATGCGCTCTGCGCGCGTCACTACAATGGGCTGGAGTATCCCATATTCGCGAATAGACGCCGCCAAACTTTCAAGTGCTTCGGGTGCAAAAACCCGACGCGGCTGTTCGGGATTCGGGATGATTTTATCAAGCTCGATATAGAACACGTGTTCTTTTTGCTTCAGTTCTTCAACCATACGTCTAGCATACCGAAAAAATCACTCACACTCAACAAAAAATGGGCACCACTCTCCAAGGAGGTGGTGCCCGAAGTTGTTACTCCCGCGCCCGCCGAAATACCGGCATGGCGTTTTTAACCCATCTGCGATCACGACGAAACCCGTAGGTCCCATAGCACGCAGCGGCCATCAGTGACCCGAATATCTCCGGATGTGAAAGCCCAGCAAGCGCAAGAATGCCCGATAATGTCGCCGTGGCGAGAAACGCCCACGCGACAAAACCAAGCGATGCGACAAAGCACTGATCGGGTGGTTCTCCCGCGATGCGCGCGCACTCCGTGTGCGCCCACCGCACAAGAAACAACATCCCTGAAAAAAAGAACGTAACGAACATAGTACTCACCGCACACCCTCCCACTATGTTTTGATGACTATATGACGACGCGAAACTAGAAATATAACGGAATATCTCTATGCGCTCAAGTGAGTGGAGCAATTTCACCCGTAGCACTGCGCGCTGCTGCTCTTCTTCGGATGATAAACGCCAGTATTTTTTTCCCAAAAAACCAAAGCGCAAGAGTGGAAATAATAGATGGTACGAATGTCAATAAAGCAAAGCCGGGTCCGTATGATTTAAAATATTGTGGATAAATATCTTTATCCGAAACCTCGTACCAAGAGATACTGGCGCCCTCATAATTCTGGAGTGCCACGCGAAATGATTGTCGTTCTGCATCAATATTCTTTACCTCAAGCCTCCATTTATCAGGACACTCAACATCTCCCTTTACAAATCCACGTCCATTGCATATGAAATATTCATGCATTTCAGTTCCATCAGCCTCAATAATACGGAATGTATAATTCGGAAGTTGTGATTGTATTTCGATAAGAGTGCTAGTATAAAAATATTTAACTTCTGGACGCGCAGATCTATCGCTAGTCGTCACAAACACCGGAAAGCCGCTCACAGAAAATTCAGATATGGGCTTCTTAAATGACCTGTCAAAATATTTCCAAGAAACACCGGAGACGATATAAAATAATCCGATAAATAAAACTGTTTTACCAAATACAATTAATATAGTCTGCCACCAAGGTCGGGGAACTTTCACAGGCGACACATACGGATACTTCATTCGATAAAGCGCAGAAATTACAAACAGCGCTCCAAATACTACCAATATTAATGCGAAGTTAGGTACTTCGCGCCATGA
>CAYHYZ010000002.1:0-32624 GCA_964360995.1 uncultured Candidatus Saccharibacteria bacterium | reverse complement strand
CGTGCTACACAGCATCAAAAAAACTACTTTAAGAATGTGGCTCATCACTACATATTATATTACTCTGCAAAATGGTTCGCCAGCGAGACATTCTGTACTGTGGCCAAGGAGAGAATCGAACTCTCATGGGGTTGCCCCCGCACGATTTTGAGTCGTGTGCGTCTACCAATTCCGCCACTCGGCCGTGTACGCAATATTACTTATTCTGCTCTGCAAGTGCAACTAAATTGGAGAGTACCATCGCAAAGGAGAAATTGCGTTTACACTCTACATATGTTACAAAATATTTGGATCGGGTGAAGAACATCCGGCCGCGGAAGAAGAACTTCAGCGGTATATCCGGGAGATACGTATGCAAAGTATCCGTAAAATAACTCGCGCAGAGCTCATCATCGGTGGTCTCTGTTCGGTGGGGTTCACTTTTCCCGTGTTCGTGTTTTTCATGCTAGCTTTACAATTTGAGAAAAAAACTGCATGGTTGCCCCAGGATGCGCTAGCAGTTGTATCGCTTTGGTCTTTTACCGTCGGCGTAACATTGTTGATGTCTCGGTATTGGTTCGGGAAAGCAGCGAATATGTTGTTCATTGAACTTCGAAAAACATTTCCCAAAGTTCAGGCCGCCATAGACCATGAGATTCGTCGTCGAATGGTCGAGTTCGATCGCCTCTGTAGAGAACAAGAAGTGGTGGCTGCCGAATGTCGGCACACTGCGTCGAGTAACGAGATACATAGACGCCTTGACAAGCTCACCCGCGCGCTGGAGGATGCGAAACACAGTGCATGGGACGCGCACGGAAAGGCGCGTGCATTTGGCTTCAAAACACGCCCGAAAGTGGGCGACTATCTCGCAGAAACCAACCTCACGTCCTAGCGAAATCCCACACAAGCCCAGCACTCCGAATTAATCGGACTGCTGGGCTTCTTTATTACTTTTTTTGCTCTGCAAGCATTCCATTCCCTCGCAACACATACTCTGGTACTATCCCGAGCGAAATATATTTCGATTGAATGTCCACGGGCAAGTACTTAAACTCACGGATACTACCACGACAATTTGTACTTCCACATGCACAAGGAATACACCAATCATCATTCAACATAGTAACTGAATAATCCCAAACAATTTCTTCACCTGCCTCAATATCGCGAAATGCAATCAGTTCGACAATATTCTCGCTCACAATGAGCGCTGCATTCGGATTACACGAATGATTAAAGAAATCATCAATATCTCCAGATGGACCCATAAATATATCTTCCGCAATCTGGACATAGTGATCATAATAATCATCATATGGAGTCGGTAGGCCAGCAGATGAAAATAATGGTCCAGAGAAACGACAAATGTACTCACGCGAATCAAATGAAACACGCGCATATACGCCCTTCCCGTTCTTACCTTCACGAACCTCTAGCGTTTTTTTGGCTCGCACCATCACATTTACTTTTTTTGTTCTGTGAGTGCAATCAAATTCCTAAATAGCATCGCAACCGTCAGTGGACCAACACCCCCCGGTACTGGCGTGTACAATCCCACAACGTCTTCAATGCCCGCAGGATCAACGTCGCCAACGACCTTGCCATGCGATTCTGCGGTGCCTGCATCAATCACCACTGCGCCCTTTTTGAGCATTGCGGAGGTAATAAGTCCTGGCTTTCCTACTCCGCTAATGACAATATCCGCGTGAGTCAGTCGTTCTGCCATATCAGCAGACTCCTTTCCTATCATGGTATACACCGACTGATTTTTTGTAAGCCAGAGTGATGTCGGACGTCCGACAAGTCGCCCAGCGCCAAGTACCACAACGTTCTTCCCTGCAACGTCGACATTCGCGCTCGCAAGAATATATTCAATGGCTCCGACAATGGGAGGAACCAGCACACCTCTGCCCATTGTGAAATCTCCAATCGCACGCGAGGAAAGCACGTCGGCGTCTTTTTCGGGAGGGACCGCGTTTACCAAATAATCCGGCTGCATCTGTACGGGAAGCGGTAATTGCACAATAACTGCCGTGTTCTGTTTGATATGCACCACTTCCGCAATTTTTTTGCGCATTGCGGTTGTCGAAGCGCTTTCGGGCACTGTATAGATGTGCGTACCCACACCAATCACCCGCCCAAAATCTTCCTTCTTTTTCATGAATGAACGTGTGACCGAATTCTCCCCTACCGAAATCATGGCGAGGCGCAATGGTCGCTGTATTTTTTGCACACGTCCTTTGAGTTCCTCCGCAATCTCCCGCGCAGCGGCATTACCATCAAATCGAATCATGGAAGTGGAAAATCTTTTATGAATTTTGACACTGCTGATGCAATTTTTTCTGTCCGATTTGTTGTCACTACTTCGTGCATCCACTCGGCAACACGCGACATATGCGAGGCTCGCAATCCTCGTGTGGTAATCGCCGCGGTACCTACGCGAATACCCGAAGGTCTTGAGGGTGATCGCTTGTCAAATGGGATAGCGTTTTTATTGACCAATATATTTGCACGCTCGAGTCGGAGCTGTGCTTCTGCTCCATCAATCCCTTGAGCATCGAGATTCACCAAAAATAAATGTGTATCTGTCCCCCCAGTCACTACTTCCCATCCATGTGTTTGCAGTGCGGAATCGAGTGCACGTGCATTCGCCACTACCTGTTTTGCATACGCGCGAAAAGCGGGTTTCATTGCCTCCTCTAGCGCAATCGCAATCGCGGCAGTTTGGTGATTGTGCGGACCACCTTGGAGTCCCGGAAAAATCGCTTTATCTATTGCGGGCATGTGTACCTTCCGCGCAATAATCATCGCGCCTCGCGGCCCACGCAATGTTTTATGCGTCGTGGTCATTGCAACATCTGCATGTGGAAATGGAGAGGCGTGCACACCCCCCGCAACAAGCCCTGCGATATGCGAAAAATCAGCAAACAGTATTGCGCCAGCTTTGTCTGCGATGCGTTTGAACGCTTGAAAGTCTACGGCGCGCGCGTATGCGCTATATCCCGCCACAATCATGTGTGGTCGCTCTCGCACCGCAATTGCCTCGATTGCCGCATAATCAAGTAGCTTGGACGTCGCGTCCACCTGATAATGAATAAATTTCCAAAATTTACTCGTAGCACTCACGCTGTGCCCATGCGTGAGGTGTCCACCCATATTGAGTTCAAGTGAAAGAATGGTGCCACCAGGAGGCACCAACGCAGTATATACCGCAAAATTTGCGGGAGAACCCGAATATGGCTGCACATTTACTCCCCACGCATCAGCAGAAAGACCAAACAACTTCAGCGCAGACGTGCGTGCGCGGGTTTCTACCTCATCGATAATACTGTTTCCTGCGTAGTAACGCGCCCCGGGGTATCCCTCGGAATATTTATTGGTGAGCACGCTACCCATCGCGCTTCTGACTGCGGTAGACACATAATTTTCAGACGCAATAAGATTGAGCGTTGTTTTTTGGCGCTGTTCTTCGGCTTTGATGAGTGCTGCAATTGATTTCGGCATATTACGTAACCACAATACTTAAGAGTCTTCCTGGAACAAACACGATATTCGCAGCGCGCTTCACTTCTTCGTGCGTCACTACATTTGCTGCTATTGCTGCCGCAATCGCGTCATCTTTTGAGGCGCCACTATGTATACTCACGACTGCGCGCTTTTTCCCGTTGCGCTGAATGACGAGATCAAATGTCGGCGCGGTAGCAATGCGTGGGTCGTACGCTGGCCACGTCTGCGTGTGAATAGAACCATTACCACCAAGGAGCTCAAACATTTCCTCGGCCATATGCGGTGCAAATGGAGCAAGTAGCAACGTAAACGATTGCATTACGCTCTTTGGAATCCCTTCTTTTTCGAGTGGCATGAGTACGTTCACCAACTTCATGAGCTCTGCAATGCAGGTGTTGAATTTAAATTTCTCAATGTCTTCTCCTATTTTTTTAATCGCTTGGTGGAGGTGTCTCTCTACCTCGGGCGAGGACAGAATATCCTTCGTTTTTTGAGCAAGTCGCCAGACACGCTCCAAAAATTTTCGCACACCTAAAATTCCCCTTGGATCCCATGGGTATGACCCCACTTCATCATACGGACCAATGAACGCGAGATACATGCGTACCGTGTCGGCTCCAAGCTTTGATACATACTCATCGGGGTCAATCACATTCCCTTTTGACTTAGACATCTTCTGCCCATCGGGCCCAAGAATCAACCCGCGATTCATGCGCCGGGTATACGGCTCACTCCACTGAATAAGCTTGAGATCTGCGAGCACACGGGCAAAAAATCGTGAGTAGAGTAAATGCATCGTAGTGTGCTCCGCTCCTCCGGAATAGAGATCCACCGGCATCCATGCGGACATTTTCTTTTTACTCGCAAATTCCTCCGCGTTGTGTAAATCGGTGTAACGCAAAAAATACCAAGAAGAATCAACAAATGTATCCATGGTATCTGTTTCGCGCTCTGCTGGTGAACCACATTTTGGACAAGATACGTTCATCCAATCAGCCACTTTTGCGAGCGGAGATTTTCCGTCTCCCGTGGGAAGAAAATCTTTCACTTCTGGGAGTATCACGGGAAGTTGATTTTCAGGAACCGGGACTCCGCCGCACTTGGCGCAGTGAATCATCGGAATGGGGGTGCCCCAATAGCGCTGACGAGAAAGCACCCAATCACGCAATCGATATGTGGTGGCAATTTCTCCAAATTGTTTTGCCATCTTTCCTCGCACAACTGCACTCGCCTGCCCGGTGAACTCACCGGAGTTGATCATTATTCCATTGCCCGTCCAACATTCAGTGGTATCCATATTGGAATCCTGCTGAATGACCCGAACGATAGGAAGTTGATGAGACACAGCAAACATAAAATCCCGTTCGTCATGTGCCGGTACGGCCATGATTGCGCCTGTTCCATATCCCGAAAATACATAGTCGGCAATCCAAACGGGAATTGCTTCTTTGGTTGCTGGGTTTATTGCGGTGATTCCTTTTAATGCGACGCCTGTTTTTTCTTTGGCGCCTTGTTCGCGTTCACGTTGTGTTTTCCCTGCTGCAATTTCCTGATAGGCTCGTACTTCTGAAATATTTTGAATATGATCCTTCAGTTGTTCTATCAGCGTATGATCCGGAGCAAGCACAATATATGTTGCTCCGTAGAGCGTGTCCGGACGAGTAGTAAATATACGAATTTGTTCTGCCACTCCAGAAATCACAAAATCAATGTGCACTCCTTCCGATTTTCCAATCCAATTTTTTTGTGCTTCTTTAATTTCATTTGGCCAATTTAATTCATCAAGTCCCGCAAGTAACGCGTCAGCATATTTCGTAATGCGGTACATCCACTGGCGCATATTACGCTGCTCAACCACCGACCCGCAACGTTCACATGTACTCCCAACTACCTGCTCGTTTGCAAGTACGGTTTTACATGATGGACACCAATTCACTTGTGTATCTGCTTGATATGCAAGCCCTGCGTTATAAAACTGAAGAAAAAACCACTGCGTCCATTTGTAGTATTCCGGATCACACGTACGCACCGTGCGTGACCAGTCGAACGATGCGCCCATTGAACGAAGTTGTGTTTCCATGTGCGTCATATTCTCTTCCGTCCAGTCCTTTGGACTGACGTTGTGTTTGATTGCTGCGTTTTCTGCAGGAAGGCCAAATGCATCAAACCCAATGGGAAACAGCACGTTACGCCCTTGCATACGTCGCATGCGCACGTACATATCGGGAATCGAAAACGCATACCAGTGCCCGGTATGTAAATTCCCTGAAGGATATGGGAATTCAACGAGTACGTACTCGTTCCGCTTGTTCGCTGCAGCATCTGGAGTGGTATACGCGCCGTCTTCCTCCCATTTCTTCTGCCACCTCTTTTCTATTTTCGTGTGATCGTACTTGCGCATGTATTACCTATAGTAGTGAAAAAAACGTTGTTATTCAATGAATCAAACGTGTCTCCGCATCGCGGCATACTGTATAAAAATAGGGCGTTCCGTCATCGGAACGCCCGCTCATACACTGACATCTTGTGCATTTCGCACACCGTCGCTTCACGCTGTGCGTCAACTCCCGTGCCCGAAGGAATTGGTCTCCCAAACGATACCGTGAGTTGTCGGCTGCGCTTGAGCGCAAGAAACGGACCTTTCGGCAATGCGTCGTAAGCGCCTCCAATATATATCGGAAGAATCGGTCGACTAAGTTCCTGTGACAATTTGAAAGCACCAGCCTTAAACGGCGATATTTCCCCGTTGAGTGACCGCGTCCCTTCAACAAAGAATACGACGTTGCAATCAAGCCAATCTTTCATCGCCTCACGCACCGAAGACATCCCAGAGCCGTCCTCGCGGTTCACCATGATCTGCGATCCATACGCAATCGCCTTTCCTAAGACGGGAAATTTGAGCGCCTCGGCTTTTGCAACGATCCTGCCTCTTGGTACGCAGAATGGAACAACGAGCGCATCAATCGCGCTTGTGTGATTAACCGCCACCACGTAATTCTGCGACCAATCGACTTCTCGATGCCCAAATCCGCGCAATCGGATATCCGCGAACGTGAGAATAGGACCCGCCCATTCCTGTCCGGCGACGTTCCACAGATGCAGGCCACGCTGCTCGGCCGTCCAACTATTGAGACGCTCTTTGAGAAACGCATTCACTCTCATCCCAACAGTGAGCGTTTTTAAAAAGGCGTAGGAGATGGTAGAAATGTTCCCTAGAGACACCAACGGATGTGCCGCAAGTTGCCCCGCCTCGGATACGGAGAAATCTATGATAGAAAGTGCTGTTGAGCTCATGAGAACCTCCTTCACTTCTTGCTTTGGAATACCATGAATACAGCAAAATATCAACAAAGAAACCCCCGAACCGGAAACCGGTTCGGGGGTAATGTGGTTATTCGAGCTACTTCGAGAGAAGATGCTCTTGCGCGTGAATTTCATCTTCGAGCGCGTGAAGGAGCTCAAGAGCCTGCTTCACTTCCGGAAGATTTTTAAGCTCCTCCGTGTTAAGCACTTTCGGGAGAACCTCCATCACCGTAAGTCCGCGATTGGAGATTTCATCGAGCGCAACGCCCAGTGCTTCGTCGCGCGCTTCGAGACGGTGCTCGTGACGCTCGAGCGCCGCGTGCGAGTGACTGATGCGATCCTTTTCCGCCAGGTGCTCGAGGAGCTGTTTGGGCAATCGCTCCTTGCACGCGCGCTTACCGCACGTAACGCCATCGGTTTTCTTTTTGATGTGGTGGTTGCAGACCCAACATATATGGAAGACCTCTTCAGTAGTACCCTCCACCGCTTCCACCAACTTCAACGCCGGTTCACTCAATGTAACGTTCCTCCTTGATTGATTCCAAAGCAGTATACGCGAAATATTCAAAAAGTCAATATAAAAGAGGAGCCCGTTGTGGGCTCCTTATAACTCCCTATGGGTCTTCGAACGGTATGTCGTCAAATCCTACTGCATCCCTCAGTTCATTCATACATTCATCAAGCTTCTCCGATTCTTTATGTTTTGGGTCGGACGACGGAAGCACTGCAATAAGTAACGACAACAGTTCACAAACCTTTCTTTTGAACACCGCCAACTCTCTTGCATCCTCCTCTTCCAGCTCCCTCAGCGCATCCCCCATCTGTTCGATACAACTTCTGTTTTGGCAAGTAACACCATTTGGTGAACCGATGGCAGATCCGTCGCACACAAGACATGTCGGTCGGGTATAGCCCAGCACAATGGTTTCAGTTACTACTTCTGTTACCCACTTCAACTTTGCCACCATTTACATCCTCCAAGGCGCTTTTCTGTGCGCAGTGTAGCAAAATTGAACGGACTTACAACTGAAAGAGTTTTTTGGCGTTTGTAGTAGTCGCACGCGCTACTTCGTCGTATAAAATGCCACGAATTTCTGCGACGCGTTTCG
Organism: uncultured Candidatus Saccharibacteria bacterium; assembly: GCA_964360995.1. Taxonomy (GTDB): domain Bacteria; phylum Patescibacteriota; class Minisyncoccia; order Ryanbacterales; family HO2-45-13; genus CAYHBS01. Next base: position 24,726 of record CAYHYZ010000002.1, on the reverse strand, counting down.
CAACATCACGCACATAGAGTGGTTCGTTCCGTTTTCCGCGATGCGGTACGGGAGATACATATGGAGCGTCCGTTTCTACCATAAGTCGATTCAGTGGCATATTTCGCACTACCTCGTCATATTGATCTGCAAACGTAATCACGCCCGTAAATGATAAATGAAATCCAATATCTAGAAATTGCTGGGCTGTTGCCCAATCCCCCGCAAAAAAGTGAATGGTACCCCCAACATCCTCGGCGTGCTCACTTTTAAGAATCCCAAGTAAATCATTGTACGCTTCGCGACAATGCACAATGAGCGGTTTTTTTAACTCTCGCGCAAGCGCAATGTGGCGCGCAAAGATTTCATGCTGTAACTTTTTCTTATCTGGAGAACTTTCTACCCGGTAATAGTCGAGTCCGCACTCGCCGATTGCAACCATCTTGGGGCTACTGGCAAGTGCGCGATATTTTTCTTCTGAAAACTCCTCAACGCGTGTGATAAATCCGGGAACACCTTGAGACCCTATTTCTTTTGCGTCTACATGAAATTCGGTGAGATGAATTGGATGTAACCCAACTGCCGCCCACACGCCATCAGCATAGTCGCCCGCCATGTGTACGGCTCGCTCGGAGGTATCAAACTGTGAACCCACAAGAATCATACCCACACGTTCATTGTGCGCACGCAGAATTGCTTCCTTCCCATCGTCCTTGAACGCATTAAAATTCACGTGTGCGTGAATATCAATCAGCTCCCAATTCGGCTTCATGAAGATTAGTGTGCTTCAGGAGTTTTGCGAGGAAATAGTGGAGTGACGCGAGCGGCGTGAATTTCATTCCATGTTTCCATTGGTGCGTCCGGAGATATGTGGAACACCGCAAATACGCGCTCGGTAGTTTCTGGCATTATGGGGCGAAGCATTTGCATGGCACCAAGCAACAGAAGTGTGGCATTCCAAAGCACTGCCTTCGCTCCTTCGAGGTCCGTCGCAGCAAGTTTAAACGGCGCGTATTCCTGAATATACGCGTCACATTGTTCGAGGAGCCTCCATCCTACGCGCGAGGCGTCTCCAATATGGTACTGCTGCATGAATTTTTCGTACTCCTGCATTGCAAGCTGGGATACATATAGCTCTACATCTTCACCTTTCACTTCAACGAGCTCTTCCTTTGCCGATGCGGGAACAAATCGTCGCAGTCGATATGCCTGCACAACGGTGCGCTCGGGGCGCGGAATTCCTTGCGGTGAGTATTTTTCGATCATTGCGGCGATACGTGAGACGATGTTCCCAATGGAATTGGCAAATTTTGCCTCATACACTTCAGCAAACCGCTCCATAGTAAAATCTCCGTCATCAAAATTTGGTATCTCAGAAACCAAATAATTACGTAATATCTCTGCGCCATATTCCTTAATCACCTCGTTTGGATCCACCACATTTCCGATAGTTTTGGACATTTTTTTTGCGCCCGAAAGAATGTGCCCATGTGCAATGAGCACTTTCGGAAGTGGCAACCCTGCGGCAAGGAGCATGCCAGGCCAAATAATCGCGTGGAAGCGCAGAATATCTTTTCCAATAATTTGTATATCGGCAGGCCAATAGAGCATGAGTTTTCCTGCATCAGCTTCTTCGCGCCCGTAGCCAATCGCACTCAGATAGTTCGAAAGTGCATCACACCATACATACATGGTTTGCTTGTCGTCCCCCGGCACCGGCACGCCCCAGGGAATGTCTGCGGACGGCCGAGAAAAGCTGATGTCTGTAAGGCCTTCATCAATCATTGCAAGCACTTCGTTGTAGCGCGCCACAGGAAGAATTTGTAATTTTCCTGACACAATATTTGCACGAATACGGTCTGCGTATTCGGATAGTCTAAAAAAATAATTTTCTTCCACCAAATGCTCCGGCGCTGTGCTATGCTCGATACATTTTCCATCCGCAAGATCTTTTTCAGTGATAAATGCTTCATGCCCCACGCAGTATTGCCCTTCATATTTTCCAAGATAGATGTCTCCCGCTTTCCTCAGCGTCTCCCACATTTTCTGTGCCCCCGGCCAATGCTTCTGTTTGTCTGATGTACGAATGAAATCGTCATTGGTCATTTTAAGATCCTTTGAAAGAGCTCGAAATTTTTCCTGTTGCATATCGACAAATTTTTCTACTTCCATGCCAGCTGCCTCAGCCGCGCGCATTACTTTCGCTCCGTGTTCGTCGGTTCCAGTGAGAAAAAACACCTCATCCCCCTTGAGACGACGGTACCGTGCAATCACGTCGGCATATACGCCCGTATATGCGTGCCCCAAATGCGGGGACGCGTTTACATAGTAAATTGGTGTCGTAATATAAAATTTATTCATTCGGAAGTATCGCGCCGCTTCTTCTGCTCTCTATCGCCTAGTATTTCTAATATCACTACCACGGAAGGAATCGCAAGAATCAACCCTGTGAGACCCGCAACGCGGCCACCAACGAGTAGCGCAAGAATGACAACCATGGGAGCTACACCAGTCATTTTTCGCATCACAATCGGATAGAGCACGTGATTTTCTAACTGCTGTACAAGCACGTAGAGCACGACCACCAGTAGTCCGGAAACGGGACTTTGCACGCTCGCAATCACAATTGCAGGAATTGCAGCAAGTACTGGCCCAAAAAACGGAATGATTTCAAATACCGCGGATACGAGCGCAAGCATCAGCGCAAACTGCACGCCCATCAGCAGTAGTCCGACATACACGATGAGTCCTACAATCACCGCAAGCAACAGCTGTCCTTGCAACCAACGCTCAATTTTCCGTTGTGTGCGACTCCAAAGCCCCACAACATAGTCATCATACTGCTCGGGAGAAATGACACGTAAAAATTTAGAAATTCCATTTTCTTGAATCGCAAGATAGAAGGACAACACAAACGTGATGAACACCATAAATATACCTCCAAAGAATGCGGGCACTCCTCTAAAAAAATCGGTCAGTAGCCCGGCGGAAGTCAGGTCTTCACTTTTTAAAAATTCCTTGAGCCGATCAAACACAGTACTCGCCGGTAATTCCGGAAAGCGTGCTTCAAATGCGTCCCCCAGGCGATCAATACTTTGTGGCACTGCATCAATAAATGATCGGAGCTCGCTCGTCAGTTGTGGAATAATACTGTACAGCGCCAGTGAAATAATAAACAAGAACAGTATGTACATGATGAGCACCGCGATCGCACGAGGCACACGATGATCGGTCATCCAGCGAATGGGCGGCTCAATAGCTGCGGCAATTACCACCGCAAGCAGCACAGCACCAATAATATCGAGGGATAGATAGGCAACGTAGAGCGCAAGCCCAAACACCACTATCTTAAATAGTGAAGAGGTGGAAATGATAATGCGCATGCGCTCTGCCATATAGTTATTGTAACGCAGATTTCAATACATCGGCACTAATATCATGTCCAATACAAGCGGCGTAGAGTTGACTCGGCTTGAACAGCGCTCCGGCTACACGCTTAATGTCCGCATTTGTGACCTTGTCGATGCGCTTGAGAATCGCGTCTGGAGTATTAATTTTTCCTACCATAATTTCTTGCGTGCCAAAAAATGAGGCAACTTCATCGGTAGATTCCAGCGCAATTGCTAAGCGCCCACGAATATTTGCTTTCGCACGCTTTAATTCCTCAGTGGTCACTCCCTTTTTTGCTACGTCGCGAAACTCCTCAACAATATATTTTGTGACATCCTTGTATGCGGCCTTGGGGATACCTGCATATACGGCCATATACCCCGCCTGCGGATCATATTGATGCCCGGCAGATACAGTATAGGCGAGTCCTTTGCGCTCACGAATTTTTACAAACAATCGAGAGGTCATATATCCCCCAAGAATAGTCGCAAGCACGTCTGCGACGGGGCGATCTTTGTGCATATATGGAAGCCCGGTGGTGCCCACAACCAAATGTGTTTGATCAGTTGCACGCTCATGCACCTTGACTCGCGGACCCTTTGCAATGGCCTCTAGTTTTTTCCGGCCACCAGCAATCCCCTTGCGAAGCGATTTAAATTCGCGAGCCGCAAGCGCGAATACATCACTTGCTTTTACGTTCCCGGCAACCACCAGCACAGTGTTTGAAGCCACGTACTGCGACTTCCAATATTTCATAAGTTCTGGACGGTGCAAGCTATCAAGCGTTTCTTTGGTTCCTATGATATCCCATCCCGCTGGCTGATCTCCAAAATAATGATGCTCGAACAAGTCCCAAATGTACCTACTTGGCGTGTCCCAATACAATTTCATTTCTTCAAAAATGACATTGCGTTCGCGCTCTACCTCTTCAGATGGAATCAGCGCGTTCTGCAAAATGTCAGAAACAAATCCGAATGCGGTGAGAAAATGATCTTTATGCGCCTTGACCCAATATCCCGTTTCTTCTTTTGAAGTAAACGCATTGTGCACCGCTCCGATCGCGTCAATGCGGCGATTCAGCGCACTGGCATCGGGGTAATTTTTCGTTCCTTTAAAAAACATGTGTTCCAAAAAATGTGAGATGCCATTGATCTCTTTCGTTTCATAGTGCGAGCCGGTTCCAATGAGCGTCAGCACCGTCACGGTGTCAGTGTTTGGCATTTCGCACGCGATCACCCGAAGTCCATTCGGTAACGTTTTGAGTACATACTGCATAGTAGCGGTAGTCTACCGAAAAAATGTCCCTAAGAAAAGGGCGTTACGGGGTCGCAGGGGTGATTGTGGTACTTGAGGTTGCGCCGTCAAATTCCGTATCGGTGTTTTCCTCTTGGAACACACGAATCACGCGGGCGGTGGCATTACGGTATGGAACATCGGTGAGCGATAAATACCCCGGGAGCAAAAACACAATCCCGAGAAACGCAAGCACAAGCACGAGTACAAAGACGAGTACCGTGAACGCAAGAAAACTCTTCGTGGTCATACTCCCATTCCCTTGCGAATATAGGACTCGAGATCGGCAATCGATGCGCGGACTTGTTCGCCCGTGTCGCGATCACGCACCGTCACCGTATCATCTTCAAGTGTTTGAAAATCAATCGTAATGCACCACGGAGTTCCCACTTCGTCTTGTCTGCGATATCGCTTACCAATATTGCCAATGTCGTCCCACGCAATATCATCGAATAATTCCCGCAGACCCGTAAATACGGCACGCGCTTTTTCAACCAATGGCGGTTTATTTTTGAGTAGCGGAAATACCGCGGCGGTCATTGGCGCAAGTCGTGGATGTAATTTAAGCACCACACGCTTTTCTCCACCGAGCTCGTCTTCGGTATATGCGTCCATAAGAAAGGCGAGTGTGGCGCGGTCAACCCCCATGGACGGCTCAATGACGTATGGAATAACTTTCTCTCCTGCTTCTGTCTCGCCCTTCAATTCCACGCCAGATCCTTTCGTATGTGCCTTGAGATCAAAATCAGTGCGATTCGCAATACCCTCAAGCTCAGAAAACCCCTCGGCTGAAAGATCAAATCGGTATTGCAAATCGGTAGTTGCGGCGGAGTAATGTGCGAGCTCGGTGCGGGGATAGTCAAAAAAACGAATATTGTTTGGGTTCATCCCAAGCCCCAGATACCACCGCATGCGCTCCTCTCTCCAATACTGAAACCACATATCTGCTTCTTTTGGCGTCGTAAACCATTCGAGCTCCGCTTGCTGAAATTCGCGTGAGCGATAAAGAAAGTTTCTGGGAGTAATTTCATTACGAAATGAATGGCCAATTTGCGAAATACCAAATGACAACTTTGGATGTAGTGCATCAAGTACATTTTTAAAGTTTGTGAAAATGCCCTGCGCAGTTTCTGGACGTAGATATGCTGCGGTGGAAGAATCTTCTTTGGCGCCTGCAGATGTCTTAAACATTAAATTAAATGGCTGATTTGCCTCGAGCTTGCCCCCACAATCTGGACACTTTGACTCTGAGAGTTCGTCCTCACGAAACTTGTGATGACACTTCACGCATTCCACCATCGGGTCAGTAAAATGCTCCAGATGACCAGACGTAGCCAAAATTTCCTGCTTTGTAATCAGCGAGGTTTCAATTTCGTACACATCCTCTCGACGCGAAATCTGACGTCTCCACTCGCGCTTAATGTGTTCTTTGAGTTTGAGTCCGAGCGGACCCCAATCCCAAAATCCACTCATACCACCATACAAATCCGCTGACGGCCAGATAAATCCTCTCCGTTTTGCGAGTTGTTGAGTAGCGTCGAGCCTATTCATGGCGCTACTCTATCACGGTCCTATCGCTCAGTCGAATCTTCGGATCATCCGGCATTGCAGTCGTGACTTTAGGTGAGGTGCCCGCCACATCAAGCCCCGTAAATGAGTCTTTCCCAGAAAGCGTAGCTGCGGAAATAATCTCTGGGCTTTGATTGATGTGCACAATTGACGGCGTCACTCCTACCTTGAATAAGGCTGTTTTTGGTGGCCGAAGTACTCCAGTGCCTGCCTGCAGAAGCGCTACATTCCACGTGATTCTCCCACTCGCTGGGTCATAGCGAACATCTTCACCCTCAGGACTCACTACCCCTTTCCACTTTACATATGTAGGAAGCGACGCCTCTACGACAATATTTCGCACATCGCTAGATTGAGTGAGGAGTTGCCATACAATCGTATAGGTAGTTTCCTTCCCTACCTGAGGAGGAAGCGGGCCTGAATTTGAAATAGCCGTATCATAGTATTTTCCAACTTGCTGAAACGTGACTGTCGTTGCGACTTTGAGCGTTAATGTAGAGCTATGCTCGAGTGGCGCGGTGCTGCCTGGGATGGTCTGATTAGAATATATTTTTGATCGAAATGCGACCACAATGTCTCGGTCAAGTGTTGAATTTACTGCAACGGTTTTTTTAATTGGCACTGAAAAAGATACGCGTCCTTCTTCGCCTGGCTCTATTGCGGCCAGCTGGGACGTACGCGATGAGATCCATCTCACGGTATTCCCTGAAAGCGTTCCGTCTACCGACTGAAACCGCGCAACATCAAGCGCTGCTCCATCGAGCACGGTTTCAACGGTCGCATTTGTTACGGTCGTACTGAGATTGTTTCGATAATACACCGTCACATTCATAGTATCTCCAGGCATGACCGTGGAACCCTCTATGCTCTCGAGGCGATTTTGCACAAAGAGAAATGGCTCGCTCACGCTGAGTGTTTTTGTCGTTTCAGAAAACACTGTCCACGCATCAGAAAATCGCTCGCGCAGTCCAACGCGCACACGAAACGTCTGTGGATCCACTAAGTCCTCTTGAAATTTTCCCGTAAGCACAATTTCTCTCTCTTCATTTGGCTGCAGATTACCTATACTCCATACATTTTTCTCTTCAATCGCAGCTGGCTTTGACTTGCTCATCGTAAATCCGCTCGGGATATCAACGCCGAGCATTAAATTATCATATGCAATATTTGAATTCGAGGTTACACGAATAGTGATGGAGCTTTCGATATTCCCTTGGAGCTCATCGGGAGACTCTACAACAACTTGTAACTGCGAGCGTACCACATTCACTTCGTATGTAGCTCCCGTCTCAAACCTGGCAGATGAATTCTGCGGACGATACTCTAGCGTTGTCTTGCCGGATAGCTTTGACCCTATTTCTCCAAATAACACACCCGAAAATTCTTTCTCTCCTTTTCCACCGGGAGCGATGTTCCCGATACTTATTTTTCCACGATAATTTGCCTGCGGAGTTCCAATATCCAGTGGCGAGAGCGTGCGCGCAGGGAAATCAAATGTGAGCTCGGCGCTTTCCAGCGGAACCGCACTGGTATTTTCATATAACACTTTCCATGTGGTGGTTTCTCCTGACCCAACGTCACTCGGATATTCAATTTTTAAATTTACCGCGCGGGAAATTTTTACTTCATTGCGAGAAAATAAATAGTAGATAAGACCCCCTACTACCACGAGTAGTACCCCAATAATCCCGAGCGACCACCATAACAGCGACCGCGTGCGTTCCGGAGTCACGATAGGATCTGACGGTTGATAAGGGCCGCGCTCCACCCATGCAGTCGGAGTATCCGCTTTTTCTTGTGGACGAAGTCGCACATCAGCACTAGAGGACTTTGGGAGCTCCTCATTCTGATACATGCGCTTTTCAAGTTCTTCAAGAGCCATGCCATCTATTAAAACACACCCACTGCACTCCGTGAATGTGCATCTTCCCACAGGTGATTTTCTCGAATAATGCGTTCAATTTCTGCTTCCGTCAGTGCATGTTCCCCGTCGGCATATCCAAGACGCGCCAGCAGTGACGTTTTCGCGCTCGTGAGCTCTGTAGCAGAAGCCGGAAGCCCGCGCGCGGCTCCGACGTGCGCGAGTACCCAATCCCACAATATCGGATCTTCTTCGGGACCTCGCACCAGAGAAAGAAAGAATGTAATAAGTTTTCTCCCAAAAAAATGCGCGCGCGGTGACCATATAAGATTTTCGAGTGCGCGCGCATCGGTAATCCGATATCCAAGCGTGGTGTGCACAAGAAGGGCTCGCACATATTGATACGGGCGCACCTCTCCAAGTAATTTTGCCCCAGCACGCCGAATACTTCGCGCACGCGCGTCGATGCGACCATATTGCCGGGTGTACACAATAACCTGCGCGTCCGCCTCGCCATATGGCACGAACGCCAGTACAACGCCCTCCACGCTCATGTATCTGGTCATAAGATTTCTACGCCTTCTCCTCCGTCCCACCGTACTACGTCGGCACTCGTCTCTTTCTTGATATGCTCTTCAAATGATTGCAATAACATATCTCCCCCTACACGCACGCAAATGCGATCCCCCGGCTTGAGGCCTCGCTCTTTGCGCTGCTGCTGAATCTGGCGAATGAGGTCGCGCACTACTCCTTCTGCGCGCAATTCTTCGGTAAGCTCTGTATCAAACATCATTGCGTCTCCTTCTGCCATGAACACAACGAGTTTTACGTTGAGCTCATCAGCAATAATATCAGCAAATGTTTTTTCTGCGTGCGCAAGCGCGCTTGAGCCAATCGTCACGGATGCAAGTGGCTGACGAATTTTAATGCCGAGTGTCGCGCGTCCCTCAAGCGCAATCGAAACAACGCGTCGCACTTCTTTCATGGTGCTAAGGAGCGCCGTATCCTCAACGGAAAGAACGAGCGCTTCCTCCCACGATTCAAGATGCACGCTCTCCATTCCTCCACGTACGCCCTGATAAATGTCTTCGGCGATAAAAGGACTAAACGGTGCCACTAATATACTTACATCCTTCAACACTGCCGCAAGTACTGCGCCACCTGTGTCTTTGATGCGATCACGAGACCTGCGTATGTACCACCTGGAAAGATCATCCCCGACAAATTGTTCAAGTGTGCGCGCAGCGGAAACAATATCAAGCGCATCAAGCGATTGCGTCATGAGCAATTTCACTTCCCGAAGACGCACAAGAATCCAATGATCAAGTGTATGAGCGGCTCCCGTGTCTCCCTTATCAGATCCATAGGTATGCCAAAACACAAATGAGTTCCACAAAATATCATGGAAATTTCGTTTCCGCTGTATCAGCTCCTGCTCATCAAATAATTTTGGATCTCCGGGTTGATTGACCGTAAAGAAGTACCACCGCAGTGCATCTGCTCCGTATTTTTCCATCATGTCCATAGGGCTCACCACATTGCCAAGCGACTTAGACATTTTTTTTCCTTTTTTATCAAGAATATGCCCAAGAGATATAACGGATTGATATGGAGCTTCTTTCTCCAGTAGTGTGGCAACGGCGAGTAGCGTATAGAACCAACCGCGCGTCTGATCAATTCCTTCCGTAATATACGCTGCGGGATAGAGTTCACCGGCATCGAGCTCTTTGTCGTATTCAAACGGATAGTGCCACTGTGCAAATGGCATTGCGCCAGAATCGAACCACACGTCTGCGAGTTCCGGAACGCGTGTCATGACACCTCTACATCCCTCGCAGACAAGCGTGATGCGATCAATATATGGACGATGCAAATCCAAATGTCCCGTCTCATCAATAGGGAGAATGGGACCTTCGAGCTCACGCACTTCAGCATTATGAATGTATTTTTCTGTTTGGAGTGCCTCTTTGCGTTCTCGAGCCTTGAGTAAACTGAGTGACCCATTGAGCCCCTTCACGCCGGTTTCTAGTAGCCAGATGGGAGCGGCGTGACTGACCACCATGATCGTTTTCCCCTCATATTGTTCCTCACATGCTCGTAAAAATTGGATGGTGCGCACACGAATGTCGTTGAATGATTCTCCACCGGGCAATGCTTTCGTAAACTGTTCTTCACGCGAGGAAAATTCATTGAGATGTTCGATGGTTGGACGTCCGTCATATTTCCCCATTTGATATTCAAGCACGCGCGCGTCCATCACCATTCGGTCTTCAGGAATAGTAAGCACTTCACGCACAATGCGTGCAGTTTCCGTAGTGCGCTTCATCGGAGAGTAAAAAATAACATCGGGGATATTACCTGCAGTTTTCATCGCCTCAGCACTTTCGCGCGTTTGCTGCTTTCCCTTTTCGGTGAGTGGATATATATCGGTCACAGGGTTCGAACTGCACACTCCCTGAATATTTGATTCAGATTCTCCGTGGCGCATCAATAAATACACATTTTTTAATGGTGTCGCGCGCTGATTGATTTCGTCTACACTTCCAACTACGGAAACTGCATCGCACGAAGCGCATTTCCAAATTGGTAGCGGCGTTCCCCAAAAACGCGCGCGCGAAAACGCCCAGTCTTTTACTTCACGAAGCCACTCACCAAATCTGCCGTCTCTCAAATGATCCGGCACCCACGTGACTGTTTGATTGCGCTTGATGAGTTCATCCTTGAGTCGCGACATACCTATCCACCACGATTTGCGCGCAAAGTAGATAAGTGGAGATTTACAACGCCAACAAAATGGATAATCGTGCGTATATTTCTCCGTTTTATACAACAGCCCCCGTCCTTTGAGTGCCTCAAGAATCAGTTTGTCCGTTTTGGGGTCTTTCACATACATTCCTGCAAAATCCGTCACATGCGCTGCAAAAAGTCCGGTGTCCGTAACTGTATGTATGGAGGGGAGTCCTTCTTTTTTTCCAAGCGCGTAGTCATCTACTCCATACATGGGAGCGATATGCACAATACCAGTTCCATCCCCGTCAGTCACAAAATCCGCTGAATACACGTGATGCGACGCCTCGTTTACCCCATCCGTGATCGAAAATAATGGTACATATGTGAGCCCCACGAGTACATTCGCTGCTACTGTTTCAATGAGCTTAAAAGAAGCATTGATTACACTCGCGCGCGTCGTTGCCATAATAAATTTTTCAGAAACTCCGTCTTCTGTGGCGTGTGAGTAGATACCATATTCAATCGACGCCCCCACCGCGAGCGCAACATTTCCTGGAAGCGTCCATGGCGTAGTTGTCCATGCAAGAATATATGTCTTGTCGTCAGTGACGATATTTCCTATGTGTTGCCCACTCGTGAGCGAAAATTTTATATATGCAGTAGTGTCCTTCACTTCCTGATATCCCTGGGCGAGCTCATGACTGGAAAGTCCGGTTTCGCAGCGCGTACACCACGGTAGAACTTTATGATCCTCATAGAGAAGCCCGCGATCCGATACTTTCTTAATCACCCACCACAGTGATTCTAGATACGTATTATGGTACGTGACGTACGCATGTGTATTATCAATCCAAAATCCCATCCGATCGGAAAATTCCTGCCACAACTCTTTATATTTCCACACAGATTTTTTACACTCTGCGTTGAATTTTTCGATACCAAACGCCTCAACATCTTTTTTTGTCTTTAGTCCGAGTGCTTTCTCTACCTCAATTTCCACGGGAAGTCCTTGTGTGTCCCACCCGGCACGGCGCGGAGCGTAAAACCCGCGCATCGTTTTGTAACGAAGGATGACATCTTTAAACGCGCGCGTTTCCGCGTGCCCAATATGCGGCATTCCATTTGCCGTTGGAGGACCGTCAAAAAACACAAACGGTTGCCCTGCTTTTCGTGCCGCTACAGATTTTTCGAATATCTGATTGTCCCTCCAGAACGCAATCAGGCGCTTTTCATCTCGTTCCTGCATGAGTGGTATATATAAAGGGTAGTATATGGCGAAAATCAAGTACTGAAAAGAAAAATGCCCCGGTCGCTCCTTTGCAGGAACGAACCGGGGCTTCCAACGCGACGCGCACGTTTGGTCAGTGAGTGGATCTCACCTAGCAAGCAGCGTCCTGCCTGCAACGTGGCATCTTCGCCTGATCATAACACCGAGTATCGGCGCAATACCACTCGGGTCGAGTCATTTCACCACGCGTTCCACATGCAGTCTACGCGACCGCACACGCGAAGTTCCTTGGGTAGATAGCTTCTGTACAGAAGCATCGTGACTCGAACAATGAGAGCGTCCGTCTTGCGCACGTACGGACTGGACAACCTTACCAATCTGCCCTGCTCCCCCTCTCCGGCACCCCGGAGAGGAAAATGAATTTACCAAAAAAAGGACTTACAAAAAGAATGGTAGCATATATTGTTTTCACTGTCAATAGCCACACAAAAAGCGCCGTTCGGCGCTTTTTGTGAGTATCTATTCGCTATCACCTCCAAGCTATAAGCTGACAGCTTGAGCTCACTGTCGAATAGTAATTTTTTCAATCACATCCCCCGCTTCCAATGAATCCACGACATCCATGCCATCCGTCACCCGACCAAACACGGGGTGCGCGGAACTGGCTGGTGGCTTGTCATAATCAAGAAACGTATTGTCTACGAGGTTGATAAACACCTGTGATCCTCCGGTATTCGGTCCGGAATTGGCCATAGAAATCGTGCCCCGTACATTTGAAAGATTTGGATGAAATTCATCAGGGATGGTATATCCCGGTCCTCCGGTTCCAATTTTTGGATCATTGAGTGGCAATTCTTTTGTGAGCGGATCTCCAAATTGCACAATAAACTCCGGTACCACGCGGTGGACTTTAATGCCATTGTAATATCCCTTGCCTGCAAGCGTCACAAAATTCGTCACGGTTTTGGGAGCTCTGTCCATGTACAGCTCAAGCACGAAATTTCCTTTCGTTGTTTCAATGTCTGCGTTTACCATAAAATTATTTGTAGAGGAATTTCCATTTTGACTGCCGACTGATCCATTGACCGCATCGTTTTCATTCCCTGATGCGGTCCCGTACGCATCCGAACCCGTGCGGTACGAAGACGCTCCGTCATATGTCTGCCAAAAATAAAACGCCCCAATAATGAGGATGATGCCAATAATATATGTGGGAAGATTCTTTTGCATACTAAAAAATATATCAGTTTTGAGTGGTAACTGGCAAGCGCGCAAACCTCCGCATCAGTGCAACACAGACTGCGAGCGTCGTGGTGATGCCCGCAGAGACCAAACAATAGAGGCAGTATGCCTCGAGCACAAAGTGCTGAATGCCCACCAAAAGAACGCTCACGAGAAACGCGGATCCAACCACAAGTTGTAACAGGAGTCCTATTGTCGCATTCCCTTTACGGAACACCATGAGTGCGAGCGCCGCAGTAGTGAGATAATAGAGCGCTCCAAATAACGCGATGGGAATACCAGAAATTGTTGCGTACGAGCTCGTCAGCACCGCCTCACAATTCGAAAATCCAGTACAGGGTGGAATTACCCCGCGAAAGTGTTCAATTGAAAGGTATGTTGCGTCCAGTAGCCCAGCAAGCGCAACAAGGAACACCACATATGCTGCAGAGCGCGCACGAGAAATTGTAAAATCTACCATGCCCTATGCTACCAGATGTGGATGGTAAGTTCTAGCCAATATATTTACGATACCAAGACTGTCCCTTGGCGACGGTGCGCTCCGCTGTTGCTTCAAGACCGAGCGTTCTCCCTGCGCGTACACTGGCAAGGACTAGAAATATCGCTATGTAGATGATGTGGTCGTCAACGATAAAATTACGCTCCCCTGCTTTCGGAAAATCAAGGGATGGAAAGTAATAAAGCAGCATCATCAGCGCACCCGCATACGAGGCAACCCGTACTCCCACACCAAGGATCAATGCAATACCAATGAGTAACTGCCCGTATTCATTGAGTAGATTTACCCACTCAATATTCCCAGAACTTGCGAACCACGCATACAGTTCAGGAAAGGTTTTTGCTCCCTTCAAAAGCCCTGCGGCAGAAAACGTACCGGAGGCAATTTTTGAATATCCGGAATACAAGAACAGCCACCCGAGCGTGACACGAAGTAGTACTATATACTTTTTCTCCATAATATTTATTTAAGCCACTCTTTCATTTGTTGCGGGAATCCGCGAAGCATCAGAAGCGCAAGAGGAGCACCCCAATTAGCAGACCTTTCAACAAAATCCCAAATTGGATCTCCGCCAATAGGGCGAAGCAGTGCAGTCCAAAACCCCCAAAACACGGCCCATAGGAGCGCAATACGGACGGGCTTGAAAAGCACGATGATTGCAATCGCAATATCGAGTAGCCCGATCAGAAACAACAGCTGAATAATAGTGTCACTCTCTTTGATGCTGAGCGCATTAAAGTACTTAAACCACTTTGGATTCCCCTGTAATGCAAATACCCCATGCCCTAGAAACTCTCCTGCCACAGCGATGCGTAGCACCCACTCGGCAGCACGCGTATTCATCATATATGTATTGATTAATAATTATTACGCACTTACTAATTACACAAATGGACCGTAGAGCGAATTCAGTAAATACACTCCAAGTCCAATGAGAAAAAGTCCAACACCAAGCCGCATGAATCCACGGTGACGCTTTCTCCATGCCTCAACCTGATCCGAAGATACACCAAAGAACGTCAGTCCTACAATAAATAGGAGCGGCAAAATAAATACAAGGTTATAGAACAGCAGTAGTGGAACCGCTTGCCCAAATGTGGATTCATTTTGGATGAGCGCAAGAATTGCAAGATACGGTGCGCCGGTGCACGGTAACTCAATAATTACTACAAAAATGCCCAGTAACGCGATGGAGAGCAATAGAAATAACGGATGGCGCTTCTCCATTTTTTCAATTTGTGCAACGTAGTGCTTGAGTCTGTTTGCCCCTCCGGGAATCATCTGCAGTGAAAATCCTTTTCCATACCAGAAGTAATCCTTGATTTCCAGAAATCCGGCGAGAATGGCTATCACCGCCGCAATCAAGGTGAACATGGAGGCAACTTCTATCGCTCCTGTTACTTTTAGTATTCCAAACCCAATCCCCAAATAGGTCAGATACACCACGGTGGTATAGAGGAGCCCCCCAAAAATCATCATCATGCGCGTCTTGAATACGCGCGTCATAAACGCGAGTAAAAATACGAGCGCACCAATCACACACGGATTAATACTGTCTGCGAGTGCGGCGGTAGTAACGAGACCCCATGTTAATCCTTCCGGCATAATTAGTTATTTTCTTCGAGTAATGGACATCCAGATGCTTCGCTCAATTTCTCGAGCAGCATAACCCCTTTATCAAATTGGCGAATGGTATTTCCCTCTGCATCTTCAATAAACCATGTTGGCGTGCCTGTTATTTTCTTTTTTACACACCGTTCTGTTTCGCTATTTTCGTAGCCCGGTTTGCATTCAACTTCGTTGATAAATTGGAACGAATCGCCAAACATTGCTCGCTGTTTTGCACACTGCGCGCACGTAATAGACCCGTATACGACATATCCCCGATCGGTCAGGCACTGTGCAAATGCGTCATAGATTTTAGTGGGAATGGCGCTTCGTTGTGCCTGATAGGTAAAAAGGGCGGCTGCAAGTGCGAGTAACACCGCGAAGATGATTGTAGGTGCGTTCACAGTTCTCCTGGGAAGACGGGAATAAAATATGCCGAGCAGCACTAGCATTAATACTTTTGATGCCTCACAAACGACGCAAATACTACGGATTAAAAAAATCTCAGTGACGGTGAGGTATAGAGATGGCCCGAGAAAAATAATCGTTCCATAAAACAAGAGCTGCAATGTTCCTGGAGTATATGAAAATAGCATCGCTGCAAGCACTGCAAGGAAGTACAGCGTACCAAGTATCGAAATGGGAATGCCGAATACTTCTGAATACACGCTTTTATTTACCAGTCCGCAAGACAAATTCTCTCCAAGATCACAGAAAGACTGCTTCTCTGGCGCATAATGTAGATATACCAAATATGACATCATGATGATGCCAATAATGGCAATCACCGCAATGCCAACACGCACAACATCCATACGGACACGTTTCATATATATATATTTCTATTATATCTCTCTCGCATATACTGCATGTGAACAACTTTATTACTCATATGTAGGCCAACTACCGAGCGGATATATGTAATGAAGGAAATCGCTCTTGCAGTTGTGCGGCAAACACCGACGCTTGCTGCGCATCGTCGGGGCGCAATGTTGGATCCAGTGTGTGCCCCGCGCGAAATTGCTGTACCACGTAAGTCTCACCATCACTCAGATACCCACACATTTGCTCGAGGGTGTTATATTGATGCTCTCCCGGAAGCAGTGTGGTGCGAAATTCATGCGGAATACCGGATTTTTGAATGAGCTTAAATGATCGCTGACAATTCTTTACCGCGGCATCTGACGCGGACGACGTGACGCGTGCGTATCCTCCCCATGTGTGTTTGAGATCCATCGCAACATAATCGATCAACCTCTCTGCAAACATCACTGCGAGCATACTTGGGTGCACGCCATTGGTATCGAGTTTGATGGAATATCCCAGTGCGCGTACGCGCTGGATAAATTCCGGCAAATCGTGCTGGAGTGTGGGCTCGCCTCCGGTAATACATATGCCATCAACAATTTTTTTCTGCCGATCAAGAATTTCCATCACATCTTCTTCGCGCATGAGGAGAGGCGACGTGACGGGGATAAGCTCGGGGTTGTGACAGTACGCACAGCGAAACACGCATCCTTGCGTAAATATCACGGACGCCACTTTCCCTGGGTAATCAATGAGACTTAATTTTTGAATACCCGCAATTTTCATGCATGCTCCACACCTGAACTGTTAGGCTGTATACTCGTGTGCGCGGCGAGTAATTTCGGTGAATCAACGGGCACGCGGTACTCAATGCGCTCCTGATATTCTTGTTTCTTTCCTGTATTCCATTCACTCACAGGACGGAAATACCCAACAATGCGCGACCATACTTCACACGGCTGACCACACGTGTTGCAGGTTGGCTGTTCGCCCGTGATATATCCATGTGTTTGGCACACGCTAAATGTGGGCGTAATGGTGAAATACGGAAGTGTATATTTTTCTGCAACGCGCCTGACAAAGTCTCTGCACATTTTCCAATCATTGATACGTTCTCCAATAAATAAATGCAGTACCGTACCTCCGGTATATTTAGCTTGCAGTCCATCTTGATGATCAAGCGCAAACAACGGATCATCGGTGTAGCTCACGGGCAAGTGCGTGGAGTTCGTGTAATATGGAGCGTCCAGTGTTCCTGCCTGCACAATATTCGGAAACCGCTTACGATCTTCTTTCGCAAATCGATAGGTAGTACCTTCCGCAGGAGTTGCCTCCAGGTTATATAAGTTCCCGGTTTCTTCTTGAAAATTCTGTAGCGTCACACGGATATATTCGAGCACTTCCTCGATAAAGAGACGACTTTCGGAATCCGCGATATCACGGCCAATAAAATTCAGACACGCCTCATTTGCTCCGTTGATCCCAATGGTTGCAAAATGATTATGGAGACTGGGTAAGTACCGCTTTGTAAAAGGTAGCAGCCCCCGCTCGATATTTTCTTCTACCACCTTCCGCTTCAACTCCAGCGAAGATTTTGCAATCTGCATGAGCCGCTCGAGGCGGGAAAGAAAGTCTTTCTTCGACGTTGCAAGGTGCCCAATCCGTGCCAAGTTTATTGTCACCACGCCAATGCTCCCCGTCATTTCCGCAGATCCGAAGAGTCCCCCTCCCCGAGTACGCAGTTCGCGCAAATCGAGTTGTAATCTACAGCACATACTTCGCACGTCCTGCGGATTAAGACTGGAATTCATAAAATTCTGGAAATACGGAATGCCAAATTTCGCCGTCATTGCAAATAGTAAGGCTGCATTCGGGTGATCCCAATCAAAGTCCTTGGTGAGGTTATAAGTGGGGATAGGAAACGTGAAAATGCGCCCTTTTGCGTCCCCCTCCGTCATTACTTCAATAAAAGCGCGGTTGATTACATCCATTTCCGGCTGACAGTCTGCATACGTAAAATCGCATATGTACTCACCAATTTTCGGGTGCCGAGGTGCCATATCAGGTGGTACCACCCAATCAAGCGTTATATTCGTAAATGGCGTTTGTGTCCCCCAGCGTGACGGTACATTTAAATTAAATACAAATTGTTGCACAGCTTGCTTCACACTCTCAAACGACAATTGATCTTTCTTTACATACGGAGCGAGATACGTATCGAACGAAGAAAATGCTTGTGCCCCCGCCCACTCGTTTTGCAGTGTTCCTAGAAAGTTTACCATCTGCCCCAGTACAGTATCTAAATGTTTTGGCGCGCACGATTCTGTTTTTCCGGGAACCCCATTAAATCCTTCCTCAAGTAATTGTCGCAAGCTCCACCCCGCACAATACCCTGAAAACATATCGAGATCGTGGATATGCATGTCCCCGCTCATGTGCGCTTCACGAATTTCTCGCGAGTACACGCTGTTTAACCAATAGTTCGCAATAAATTTCCCAGCGGTATTCATAATAAGACCTCCGAGAGAATACCCTTGATTTGCATTTGCATTCACGCGCCAATCCTTGCGCATCAAATATTCATGCATGGTTTGCTCCACTGCAATGGCAACATTTTCTGTTGATCGTGAGCGTGCGCGCTGTTCGCGATACGTAATATATGCGCGCGAAGTACGAAAATATCCTGCCTCGGCAATGGTGGTTTCTACGATGTCCTGTATTTGCTCAATATTAATGGCACCATCAGTAGGAAATTGCTCCTTGAGCGATGTGAGCACATGGTGTGTAATCTCAATAGCCTCTTTATCGCCAAATTCACCCACGGCATCTGCCGCTTTCCGAATCGCCTGATAAATTCTCTGCGCATGAAACGACACAATGCGACCATCACGTTTTTCTACTTGGTACACTGGCATTACTGGTGGGTGTTGCATAAAAAAAGCCCCTATGTAAGAGCTTCGAGAGCTTCGTATGAATAATCGCACGCGCACTATTATAATATTGTTTGTTGGTCTACGTGCTTTTCGTGCGTCACACGCCCCGGACAATCCTTGATGTAACACATCAGTGCGTCTGGAGACTCACCCACAAACCGCACAAGCGCCCCACACCCCTTACATTTAATCTCGATTTCACTCCCAATAAGCACTCCTTTACAGAGTAGCTTTGTGCACTCCGTGCAACGATATTCTTTGAGAAGTGACATGCTCGTACCTGCATCTTACCACGCAGTCACACAAAAAAATTGGCCAAACCTGTGCGTTACAAGTTGGCCAACAGCGCTACGCCATAAAACGGCGAGAAGTCTACATTTTCTCTGGCGCAGCAATGCCCATAAGACCGAGTGAGGTCGCAAGCGCAACTTTGGCAACACCCACTAAACGTAGGCGTGCGACAGTTGTGGTCGCGTCATCTCCAATCACGCGCTCTGTTTCGTAAAATGCAGTAAAATCACGCGCAAGCTCATAGGCGTACTGCGTAAGTCGTTGCGCTCCGAAGTCGTTCAGCGTATCTGCAAGTATTTCATCAAGTTGAAGAATTTTTCGCATCAGTCGCACTTCTGTTTTCGATGACAACTGTGCGAGATTTCCGCTCACCGATCCTGCTGCTGCTTTTCCCAAAATTGCAGTCGCACGTGCATGTGCGTATTGCACATAATACACGGGATTATTTTTTGATTTTTCGCGTGCGAGCGTCAAATTAAAATCCATATGTGTATCAATCGAGCGCGACAAAAAAAACCAGCGTGCCGCGTCCACTCCCACGTCCGACACCAGTTCGTCGAGTGTAATAATACTTCCTTTTCGCTTCGATACTTTTACCTCAACGCCGTTTTCAACTATGCGCACGAGCTGCGTGATGAGCACGGTGAGTTTTTCTACTGGAAGTTTTGCGTCTTCAAGCGCGCGCATGAGTGCGCTGATATATCCGTGATGATCCGCTCCGAGAATATTTATGAGTCGGTCATACGAGCGCGTCACTAATTTGCTAAAGTGATATACGATATCTGAAAACAAATACGTCACTGACCGCTGCGCCTCGACGCCATCAATCGTGAGTGTGCGCACATTTTCATTTCCCTCGCTGCGCACCAGCACGCGCTCTGGCTCCGTGCGCCCGTACCAAATCGCTCCATCTTTTTCATGAAGTAACCCCGCTGTGTTGTACCATTCGTACACTTCTTGATACTGCGCGTCTTTAAGATCACTGCGCTCCGATATAAATTGATCATACGTAATTCCAAACTGTGCGAGTGCGGCTTTATTTTGCGTCATCATTTGCTCCGCCGCCCATGTGCCTACTGTCTCTTCTGGATTCTCGCTTGGCACGTTTCCTCCTCCTTCTATATATAGTGCGCGAAGATCTTTAATATATGCGCCTTGATATAACTCATCGGCCGGATAATTGGGAGAGGTATACCCATCAATACCGGCAAGAATAGACGCGCCGAGTATATTGATCTGTCGTCCGGTGTCGTTGATATAAAATTCTCGCTCTGCATTATGCCCCACAAATGAATAGACGCGCGCAAGTGTATCTCCTAAAAAGCCACCGCGTCCATTTCCAATAGTAAGAGGACCGGTCGGATTTGCGGACACATATTCGAGGAGAATACGCTCGGGTCGCGCGAGCGAGCGCGGAGTAAATGAAAAATCATTCACTCGCGTGGCCACTGCGTGGTTTTTTAAAAAAATATTCAGAAATCCCGGACCCGCAATTTCAATGCGCTCTACCACATCACCAAGTGCAGATTTGAGCGTTTCAACAAGTGTTTCTGCAACTTCGCGAGGATTCTTTCCTCGTGATTTCCCCGCGGTGAGTGCTGCATTCGTTGAATAGTGCCCCTTCGTAGCGTCCTCTTGATATTCCACAACAAAAGACGCGTCGCTCCCGAGCGCGTCCTGAATGGCACGTGTAATCTCCTCCCGAATTGTCATAAGCAAATGCTAGCAGAAGCGCCTTGATATATAAAGAAAAGCGCCCGACCACAGAGTGATCGAGCGCGTTAACGAAATTATTTGATTCGCGGAGCGCTATATCTGTCGCCTCGGCGAAAACGCACCAACTCAAATCTATTGCAGATCTTTCCGTACGCTGAAAAGCGTCCCACACTTGAACCAACGAGCAATAAAGTAGGAATGAGGAAAATCTTCTCGGGTATGTAGTGCAGTGCAGCACCGAGCATACACATACTCGCGAGCACCCAGATACCAGCGAACATATACTCGCGAACACACCAAAAGTGCATGCGTGCGAGTCCGACTGCCGAATACTTATCGTACTGATCAGCGTCTATCTTACCTTCAGTCGGATATAGTGGAACTTTCGGGATGAATCCGAATTGAAGCCCGCTGCCGTATTTCGCTGCAACGGCATCAAACTTATTACGCATTCCTTCTGTGTCCACGTCGTCGCATTCGGGAGCGTCGGAGCCGAGATAATGACTCATGGCTCTCCTCCTTTCAAAAATCGTTTTCTGCGCGTAGGGTATGCGCTCTATGACCATTTTGCAACTAGTGAATCGGGCGCAATTTCGCTATGCTGTAGGCACGTATGTCATATACGGAAAACCGAAAAATCTATCATGACTATGAAATCCTCGAGACGTACGAGGCCGGGTTAAAATTGCTCGGTCACGAAGCAAAAGCCATCACAGTTGGAAAGGCATCGCTCGTGGGAGCACGGGTGATTCTTCGTGCAGGTGAAGCATTTTTAGTGGGCGCGAATATCCAGCCATATCAAACAGCAAATACACCAAAAGGATATGATCCGGTACGCGCGCGAAAGCTCCTACTTCACAAAAAAGAACTCAATATTTTGATAGGAAAAGAGGCTGCCAAGGGCTTGACAATACTGCCACTTAAGTTGTATAATAAAAACTCGAAAATCAAACTCTCGTTCGGAATCGTGCGCGCGAAAAAGAAGCATGACAAGCGCGAATCGCAGAAAAAGAAAACTGCAAAACGTGACATCGAACGCTCGTTGAAAAATTCCTGAATTGATATCGTTCCCCACAACGACTCTTCCCCACGCACGACAATATTTTATTGCATGCGGGGTAAAATTTTTAAAGGAGCGCTTCGGCGTTCACTAAAGAGTCGTTCTGGGGGATGCACGTATCGAGGGAAAGACAAGATTCATGTCTGTGCGCGGCGAGTTGCAGACACTCGTAAAACCCTGCAACAAAGAAATGCAAACACATTTTTTGGTAGCCGTCAGGCTGCCCCAGCATTTGCTTAATTTGCGAATGCCATCAGCCCGTCTCACGTCCGGTAGGACGACGCTGGTGTAATATTCCCGGACTACTTACACACTTCTGTCTCTTGAGTGTATGAGGACACTGAAATGAGACACCTTTACGTATGTTGCTGATTATCTAGCGTAAAGTATTCAAATCAGCTACCCGCGTAGATACATATGTGATTCCTTTCTCCAAGCGGGTTCAATCCCGCCATCTCCACCAATTAATTATCAAAAAATCCGCATATAGATTTGTGCGGATTTTTTGATACCGAATAACACACAATCTAGTTAAAGTTGCTTGTTTCTCACACGCACCATTTTTTCGTTAGGCACAATTTTAAAAAAAGTGTCAGCAAATTTTATTTTTTTTATTCGTTGTTCTGGTGTATATTTTCCATTGCGCGGAGTCAATTTTATATATTGCCTAACCGCCAATATCGCTCTACTTCTCTTATACCCCACCATAAATGGAATAATTTGTTCAAGCATACTCAGAGCTTGTCTACTATAGACCACATATGCGAATGATCGTGAGTGTTTGTTACTATATGATTTCTTATTTGTTATCTTCCCCACGCCTAATTTTCTTTTCACCCATTCGACAATAGTATATTCCGTGCTACTGATAGACACCGCGAGTTGCCGATGAGCCTTTGGAGACTTGTGTGACAAAGTGACAGTGCCCTCACCATCAATAAGGCCCGCTAAATATGCCGCCTCTGCAGCAGTAAGTTTGTTTAACTTTTTAAATTTCGGGCGAGCCACAACCCTATTCTACTTGGAAGTGGCGCTCAATGCACCGAATCCTGTTTATATCTGTGACCGATTCCCTTTCTTCTTCCCCACATTGACACGCCTCCACGGTAGGACTACGGTATGTTTTGTATTGTTATTTTGCGGTGCGTAACGGATCAATAGGAGGCCGGATGTGATGAGGGAAAAAATTCGTATCATCCGGCAGCGTCTGGGCTTGACCCAGGAGCACTTCGCACAAGAGCTCGGAGTCAGTGTAGCCACGGTCAACCGATGGGAGAATGGACACGCTCAACCATCGCGGCTCGCCCGCAAACTACTCTCCGGACTCTGTAGAGAGCACAATCTCAAGCTCGACAAAGAGCTGAACCTGATCGATGAGCTTCAGCTGATACGTGCAAGTAATTCATACGTGTGTTGTTTGTATCTTTCAGTAACCAACTCACACGCGCGAGTTAGCCCCACAACCCAACCCCGCGAGCACAATCGTGCTCGCGGGGATTTTCTTTTGTAAAATATACTACAAGTTCAATTCTCATCTACTCGCGTGCCCACCGCGCTGAAAATTTCGGGATGCGCGTCCCCCGTTACCTCTAGCACCGCCCACGCGCCTTTGTTCATACGTGCAAGTGCGTGATCTACGAGCAAATATTTTCCAGGCACATCGAGTGTAAATTCAACAATACTCGCTCCCCCGGGAAGCACCTGCGCGGCTTGTGTATTCATTTCTAACGCCCCACCAATGCTTGCGTTTGGATATACCGTATCAAAAATTTCTCCAATGATATGGAATGAAGAAATGAGATTCACGCCACCATTCCCTACATACATGCGTACCTTATCTCCCACGCGCGCGTGCATGCGCGGCGCTTGCTCCACTTTTCCATTAAAAAATACATAATTGGGAATACCATCGAGCAACGATTGTGCATCAAATGGAACGAGTCCTTTTTTCCCAAGCTGCCCTGATGTATAGAGTTCGCCCTGCACGACGTAGAATTCTTTATCAACGGGCGCAAGTCCCTCGGTGGGCTCAACCAATATGAGGCCGTACTGACCGTGCGAATTATGCGTGCTTACATTCGGCGTCGCGCAATGATAAATATAAAGACCCGGCTGGAGTGCCTTCCAGCGAAATGTTTTCTCCTCTCCAGGAGCGACGTTCGTGAGTACCGCGCCTCCACCGGGGCCGGTCACCGCGTGAAGGTCAATGTTGTGATGATGCAAACTTGTTACATCATTCACGAGGGTCACTTCAATTGTATCTCCTTGCCGAACGCGCAACATCGGCCCCGGTACCTGTCCGTTATACGTCCAATAATTAAAGAATATTCCCGGAGCAATTTCTGAAAGCACTTCTTTTGCAGTGAGGCGAATACGCACAATGCCATCCGCTTCGGGATTGGAAGCCACGGGTACCGCCGTGGGATCTGCGCCAATATCCGCAACGCGTGCAAACCTGCGCTCATATCTAAAAAAGTTAAAAATACCGCTGAATGGAATGGACGGTGGGAGCCCCCCTGG
>CAYHYZ010000001.1:31547-66495 GCA_964360995.1 uncultured Candidatus Saccharibacteria bacterium | reverse complement strand
TCCAAAACAACAATGGAAAGGTTGTGTGTACTGGTTCCCGTTCCGTCAAACGCTGCAAATATCGCCGCATAGGTTCCCGTAGCAATCGGGGTCCAAAGGAACTTGGACGTCGTCGTTGCGTACGTTGAAGTTGCGGGAAGGGTCAATGTGAGTCTGAGTGGATCGTTATCTGCGTCCGTAACGGTCAGCGTAAGATCTAAGAGCGTACTCACGGTTGTTGTTGCAGCCGTTGGTCCCGTCCATACAGGAAGCACATTTCCTCCACCTCCTCCTCCACCACCTTCAGGAACTACCACGATAGTAAGTGTGTGCGTGCTAGTACCTGTTCCATCAAACGCTGCAAACAACGCACTGTAGGTGCCGGTTGCGGTTGGAGTCCACGTAAATGCACCCGACGACGTAGCGTACGCCGCACCCGTTGGGAGTGTCGTGGTGATAACGAGCGGATCATTATCCGGGTCAGTCACTGTTTCTGTAAGAGTCAAAAGATTATTCACCGTGGTCGTCGCAATGGTTGGCCCGTTCCAGATAGGAAGATGATTTACAGGCTCGTCGTCACCTTCGCACGGAGACACGGTAAATGCGTTTCCGAGCATCTTGAACACAAGTGCAGACTGCGATTTACGACGATCTGCGAAGTACACATCAATTTCTGAAGTGCCTGCTGGGAACGTCGTAGTGGCAGACTTGAGCACGTATCCATGCACACCTCCGTTATCAATTTTCTTTACGCCATTGAGATAGAACCAACCATCGTCATCAGTACCAAGTTGTACTTTAATGTCAGTCGTTGTTGCTACGTTCACAAATCCATTGAGATGCACAGCGAAGTGCTGAGGGTCTCCCGCAAGTCCATCGTCAACTGGGAAATAATTGGACGTATAGGTGAGTGAGCTGAGTGCAACATTATCTGCCGAACTCAAGTACTGACTATCGTACCAATCGTGATTGAACGGCGCATCACCTGTTACTACTCCGGTAATTGGTGCATTCATTTCGGGATGCGTTTTTGGAAAGTTATAGAACCATCCGTAGAGATCCCCCGTCGTGCATTCTTTCTCAGAAATATCCGGAAGGAATGATACAACGTGAATAGTAAGAATGTGCGTACTTGTCGCCTCACCATCAAACGCCTCGAAGAGCGCGCTATAGGTGCCAGTTGCTGTTGGCGTCCAAGTAAATGCAGAGGTCGTTGTTGAGTATGTAGATCCTGCTGGAAGATCCGTCGTAATAGTCAGTGGATCGTTGTCGGGATCGGTCACCGTAATGGTGAGATCCAAGAGATCGTTTACGGTAGTCGTCGCCACAGTTGGTCCGCTCCAAACCGGTGGCTGATTGTCTGCTTCCACCACATGCACGGTGCGCGTTACGAATTCAGAACAGAGCCCGTCAGAATCGGTCACTCGGTACTTAATGACGTAGGTACCAGGCACATTCGTGTTTACCGTATCCCCACTGACTTCGATATCATCCGTAATATCGCCGTCTTCAGGATCAGATGCGGTAGCTCCGGGATCAGTAAACGTATCACCCTGCGTGATCGTCATATCTGCGTCCCCAATGAGTGTCACTACTGGCTTCTCATTGACTGGCGCTGCCTTAAAATGCACATCGTCAATTGCGCCAGATCCGGAAAGTTTTACTTCCATCTTTGACACGTCGTTTTTATTGATGGTAACCTTCTGAGTTGAATTGTCCTTCCAGTTTTCTGGAGTGATGACCGAAAATGGATTTGTGTCCCCATCGTGATAGACCTTCACGTTGGAACCGCCTGAGTCGTTATCAATGAGCACAAGACTGCAGACAGATACGGGAGCAGCAAACGTAAAGGTCACGGTTCCGCCGTTTGCTTCATCGTCCGGCACATCAATGAGATCGTTGTCGTCGGCATCGGTATCGTTTTCGGCAATGATAAGAGCCATGCCAAGACTATCGGCATTTTCTCCTTCCTCACCCTGCTCGCCACCTTCTCCAATGCCCGGTCCACCAAAATCTTCATTTGGCGTTCCCAGGTCAGTATCCCCTCCCGTCGGATGTGCAGTATCAAATGCAATACCGAGGTCCGGGTGACCTCCATGATGATTATTTGTACTAATAGTTACTCCCCACGCACTGTATTCACCGTCTATGATTTGACCTGCAAGAATAGGATTCCCGCTGGCGTCCTCATGAAACGACAGAGTGGTGCACGCCGTTGCGCTCACGCTTTGAGAAGCAAAGAGCACGCTCGTGCCAACTCCTGCGATCACGGTCGAAAGCGCCACAAATCCCACAAGGATTCTTGTTGCAGTTTTTCGACCAACACGGATGTCTGTATTCATACGGATGTTGACGCTACCTTATTAATGGCCGGATTTTACCGTAAAAACTGTTCCTTGTCAATAGATCACGTAAACTTGACACATTTTTCTATGGGACACGAATTCACTTTGTCCTATAAGTTTAATATAAGGGTCATGTGCAATGTGTCTCATGAGACAGCCGCACATATTTCTGGCACTATATAGTTATGACGACTATCAATCATTTTCATAAAAAACAGCTCATTGGGCTTATTATTACTGCGCTCTCTCTCCAGGGCATTCTTTCCTTGATCGGATATTGGAGTACACATTGGATATTTCCCTTTCCGCTTCTTGGTATCCTGGTATACCCATTCATGTGGGCTATTCGAGTATTCCTTGTCTATGAAGTAGCGCTGTGGTTGCAGTCACACCTGAGTGGGAGACATGCATATCTGCCGTTGATCGGAAAGTATTCTGACAAGATCCTATAGATAGCAGGGCGTTTAAACCCCCGCCACTACCGTGGCGGGGGTTTTATTACCCTCTTCGTATCCTTGCAGTTGTTATCAGGTGTTCGTCCAAAGCGCTGCCGTAGGCTGCGCTGTAGCATGCGCCACACACCTCAACGCCATGTAATCTGTCAGGTCGTTCGCCTGGCTCTTTCAATGGGTCTCCACATCTGCATTTCGCAGTAGTTCTTTCAGAAAACTGCTGGGGTTTTTCGAGAAAGTCTTTCGCGTTAATACTCATACGAACACTCCTTCCACAATAGCGGATAGGAACCAATGCCTCTGTGTAGTATAGCGAGGATACCCCCGAATACTACCTGCGAAATCGTCTACTCGAAAAATGCATGCGTTTTCCGGTACGCATTGCGGGGCGATACGCGGAAAAATCCGCAAGTGGAGAATGCTCCGAAAGTGCAATTTGCATATTAATGAGACGCTCAATGTCGCGAATGTCTTTGCGCTCATCTGGCATTGCAAACGAGATTGCATGCCCCCCTGCTCCTGCGCGTGCGGTACGTCCAATACGATGCACATAATCTTCCGCCGTGGATGGCAGGTCATAGTTCACCACAAGCTCAATATTTTTTACATCAATTCCGCGTGCGGCAATATCAGTGGCTACGAGTACGCGGTACTTCCCTTTCTTAAATCCATCAAGCGCTTCCCTACGCTGTGCGAGTGAACGGTTAGAGTGAATTTCTGAGGCGGTGTATCCCATTTCTTGCAGTTCATGGGCAAGTCGCTTCGCGCCAAATTTTGTGCGGGTAAATACTAATGTAGAACTTTGGAATCGTTCGAGCACGCTTTTGAGTACATAGGGCTTCGCAGATTTGTCTACAATCAACAATTCTTGTACTACACGCTCTGCAGTGGTTCCAGACGAAGCAATTTCAACGCGAATTGGTAGTTTCATATACGAAGTTGCCATATGTACAATATCGCGAGGCATCGTCGCCGAAAAAAGCATCGTTTGCCGTTGTGTTGGGAGCACTTTGAAAATATCCCTGATTTGTGGGAGAAAACCCATATCCAGCATGCGATCCGCTTCATCAAGCACCACAATTTTCGCAAGATCTAACTTGAGTGTTCGCTGTTTGATGTGATCAATAATCCGTCCCGGTGTACCTATAATAATATGGGGTTTTCGATGAATAGACTTCACCTGCGCAGGAAATGGCGCTCCCCCAATGAGCACTGCGGTGCGAATTTTCAAGCTCTCTCCAATACGACGAAGCACCTCATCCACTTGAAGTGCGAGTTCGCGGGTAGGAAGCACCACAAGACCAATGCCACCAGTTTCCGCAAGTCGCTGAATCATCGGAATACCAAACGCAAGCGTTTTGCCGGTTCCTGTTTGTGCAACACCCATCACGTCTTTCCCTTGTGTAGCAATAGGAATCGCTTGTGACTGGATTGGCGTGGGAGTAATAAAATTTTGTTTCGCGAGAATATCCAAAAGGGCCGGTGCAATACCAAGCCCATGAAAACTTTCAGATGAGGTGTGTTTTGGATCCATATTTCTTCACGAGTACGTGCAGTGAGCACACTATGACACGTATTGACATAATACGCAAATGTCGAGCGCGGTAAATTCACATATTACTCATCACTCTCCTCGTCTTTCAAAAAGCCACCGGCCTGCAAGTTCCAGAGAGATTGATACAAGCTCCCCTGCTTTACTATTAATTCCCCATGTGAACCATCCTCAATCACCTTACCATCATCAATCACAATAATGCGATCCATTTCTTTAATAGTGGAAAGTCGGTGCGCAATCGCGATCGTGGTCTTTCCTTTCATAAGAATCGCGAGCGCATCTTGAATCAGCGCTTCGGAGTGCGAATCGAGGCTGGATGTTGCCTCGTCTAAAATAAGAATTGGCGCATTGCGAAGAATGGCGCGTGCAATCGCCACACGTTGACGTTCTCCTCCAGAAAGCTTGATGCCACGCTCTCCGACGAAGGTATCATACTGGTGCGGCAGTGTGTCTATAAATTCATGACAATGTGCGAGCTTTGCCGCTGTGATGACCTCCTGATCGCTTGCGTCGCGTCGTCCATAGCGAATATTTTCCATGAGAGTCCGGTGAAAAAGAATGGGATCTTGTGGAACCAAGCTGATCTGCTCTCGCAAGCTCTGTTGTGTCACCTGATGAATATTTTGTCCATCAATGAGTATTTTTCCTGCACTCACGTCATACATGCGCAGTAATAAGCGCACAATTGTTGATTTCCCAGCACCCGATGGCCCAACGAGCGCCACCTTCTCTCCAGCGCGAATGTGGAGATTGAACGTTTCCAGCACCATACGCGTCTGATTAAACGCAAAGTCCACGTCCGTAAATTGAATATCCCCCTTCGAAACTACCAGAGTGCCCGCATTCGAAAGATCACGAACTTCATGTGGCGTGACAAGAATTTCTACCATCTCTTTTGCGTCCGCCATACTTTCATAAATATCACGGATGATTCTGCTAAATCCCCAAAGCTGTCCCCAGACATTGAGAAAATATATTTGAATGAGCACAAACGTTCCTACCGTCAGTGCTCCTGCTTCCCAATATTTCAGCGCGTAGTAAAACAACAAGAATTCCGCAAATACCATAATGCCGGACTGTAATCCGTCGGTGAGCGAATCAAGATCCCACGTAAATTTGGTAATCCTCCCCTGTTCGTACGTCACGTCGCGGTAGCGTTGTTTTTCCGTCTCCGCTCCCGTAAATAGCTGAATCGTCGTATGGTTGGTAATCATATCGGAAAGCACACCGGTCGCGTGAGAGTCCATTGCTGCGCGCTCAATATTGTATTTGAGTTTCCACTGAGAAAAAAAATAGTTAAATGACACAAAAAATACAATAAGCCCAAGCAGAATCCCAGCAATTGGGGGAGATACAAACAGGAGGACCACGATGACACCGATAATCTTCGTCGCAAGTGGAATCATATTGAAGATTAATTGATCCCCAAGGCGCTCAAACGACCTACTATAGCGACTGATACGCTGTGTCAGCGATCCCGTAAAGTTGTTCGAGAAAAATCGATACGAGTGATCCGTCATGTACTCCAGCGCCTGCTGTTTGAGTTCGGCCATCACATACGCTTGGTAATAGTTATTGATGAAATTCATTGTGCGAAATGCCGTCCATCCGGCAAATGCGAGTCCCAATATCACCGTAATAATATGCAGTAATGTTCCAATCGCGAGTGACGGATCGGATGCGGTAGTCACCACATCAAAAAACTTTTTGTAATACAGCGGAGTGACAAGTCCCAGCACATTTCCCGAAATACTGAGAAAAATCATCGTGCCCATGAGGAGCCGATATTTTCCTATCACCTGCCAATAGGAACGCAGCACCTGCCGAACAGAGATGTTTGCAAGAATTGCCTCTTTCTTTTTCATTGCATATGTTTGCATAGTGTGGAATTCAAAAAAACGCCCCCGCACACGCGTCGAAAGAAAACTGCACCACCCGCGAGTTATTCGTGTTGACCATGAAGTCCAGCGTAGTCGCGGGAAACATTGCTGGGTGTACGGAATCTCCGCGCCCACCGCACTCCATCCGACAGGGGCCTGCAGGTGAGCTGCTCATTGTAATCGTTCAAAGCCAGATACGCGCAACAAAACGGTGTTCAGTTACGCTGTGTGACACTTATATTGTCTTAGTCTGCCCAGATAACGAAGGTGAACATCTTTTGTCCAAACCCGAGATTGCGCTCATAGAGTGAGCTGCGTCCGTCACGAGACTCCCGTAGTGATTTGCCCCACTCTGAAGGATTATCAGTATCAATCACGGAAAATCCTTTGAGGAACGTACTACTTACGATTGTGGTGAAGTCATCGAGATGTGCGTAAATTGATTCGAGCATATCGTAGTCGTGTTGGTTTGGGTGCTGGTTTGTCGAAGGATCACTCGTGTAGTCCATGCAGGTACCAAGGTTTTGGTTACCAAATTCTTCGTCCTGATGATTCAGCCCGAACGCATGTCCGATTTCTTGGCAGGTCACAAATTGCCTCCATGCTGGTGAGTTGTATTTTGAAGTGTTGAAATACGTATCGTTCATTTTTACCGTTCCTTGAGTGATGTGATTTCCACTCGCCCAGATCGTTGCGATTCCTAACCAGCCGTTGTTCCCATATTTGCTATTACATACTTCCACGCGCCCATTCACTGCGCGGCACAGCCGAGCAAAACCCTGTCCTGGCACGATTGAGGTGTCGAGCACCGCAGAGGCGCTCCAATCGGACGATGCGACGGCAAGATACGGATCCCACGTCGAGCTCATATTATCGCCTAGCTTCAGTGTGAATGGATTTGCACTGCGAGCCCAATGATATTCACCCCATGCGTGATTTGCATGTGCAGTAGTGGCAAACGCCCCTATAGATACCAAGAGTGTGACAACAAAAAGACCAGTAAAACGGAGTGAAATTTTCATATGCTTCTATTCTATAGGAGTCCCACATTCTGTCTATAACGCCCACAAGATTGCCACGCAGAACGTTAATTGGCAATACGTGCTTCACATGCATTACCTACGGGGAAAAATACTTACTTTTCCTTATGAGATATATGTTTGAGTTCAAACGTGATGATTTTTGCGATGGTGTCTGGAGTGATTTTGCCATCATAATATCCTTGATATGCTTCACGCATACGTTCTGCGCTCTCATGTTTTTCATTTTTTTCATAGTCAGAACCGGTGAGATCAATAAATTTTTTCTCATATAGATGCGTGATGGTCGCCTCACCGAACTGCTCGTCGGTGTTTTTATTCACGAGTGACAACTTGTCTCCGCGCTTCAAATCCTTGTCATCAAAAAACCGAATCGTGGATTGCTTCTCGCTGGAGAGAATGAGCGGAACAAGATGGTTACTAAATTTAAGAATTTTCCCCTTGGGTACATTAGGGAGTGGGATCTCTTTCCCTTTCCCTGATGAGCGAATAATTTCTTTGCCGGTCACCGCAAGAACACAAGCGTTGTACGTAGATTCAAGCGTGCTGATGTCGGAGTTGAGTTGATTCACTTGAGAGCGCAAGATATTGAGAATCTTGTGTGCCTGATCTATTTTTTTGAGGATATCATCATATGCTTTTTGCGCCTCATCAATAGCATCAACAACTTTCTTTGTGGTACCCGACGTATCAAGTGCTACGACACTGTCTTTTACTTTATCTTTTACAGCTCCCTGAATTTTGCTTTTTACTTCAGAAAGTTTTTTCTTCAACGCCTTAATAATTGCTTCTTGAATTGAAAACTTTCCCCTCGCACCCGCAAGCACTTGTTTCTTTTGTGTGAGCGCTTCCGCGATCTGCTGACAACGATCAGTGGTGTGTTCCTTTTTGCTATTTTTTGAACGAATCCTATATATTCCGATTCCTCCAAACATTGCGCCGAGCGCTACCCCAACGAGCACGATCATGCCGACGCTATTATTTCCCGTCGCACTCGACTCTCCCCCCTCAACTGCAGGCGCCACTTGATCTGTCCCTGTAAGATCACCAATGGGCACTTCAACGGCGGGCGTTTCGGAAATATCAGTCGAAGGTACGGAAGATGGTGGAGTAGAAACATTTGTTGCGGGGTTTACCACATCTGACGTAGTTGCTCTCACCGGGACATCGACACTGACGGGCACGCCTTGATTAGTCCCTGTAAGATCCCCAATAGGAACCTCAACGGCAGGGATCATCTGAGCCTCATTGAGAGCCGGATTTTCCTGTGGGATTGTTCCTCCAGTACTATCGCCTGTTGGCACGTCTCCCGATTGCGCAAGCGCAACAGATGCAAACAACACCCCACAAAGTGCGCACACAAAAAATATCAATAACCCCTTGTTATTGATGCTATGAGTTGTGCAAGTAAATGTATTCATTGCTGCGGGACTTGGATTCGAACCAAGGTGACGACTTTCAGAGAGTCGCATCCTACCGCTAGATGATCCCGCAAGATAGCTTTAAGCTTGTAGCTGTGAGCTGATGGAGACTAATGCGCCCGTTTGCACGAGAGCATTAAATCACAAAAACAACCTAAGTTCAAAGCGTCGTACTTGGTGTGCGCCCCCTATAAGCTAACAGCTATCAGCTCTCTTACACTCTGAGATACTTCCTCACCGCGATGTAACTAGAGACCACCCCAAGTAGCACACCACCGATGAGGAAAATAGCGAATACTTGAAGAAAATGCTCCATAAAATACTGGTAGAGATTGATGCCCGCAAAAAATGACTCTGACTTAGGGCCCAACCAAAATGTAAGTCCCCAAAAGATAAACATCGTGATTAAGCTCGCACTTATCCCGTAGAGCGCCCCAATAACGAGAAATGGAGAGCGGATGAAATTGCGCGACGCGCCCACAAGCTTCATGACACCAATCTCCTCTTTGGCACTAAATATTGCAAGGCGAATGGTATTGAACACCACAAGCATTGCTACTGCGGAGAAAACCGCCGCTACCGCAATCCCAATTTGCCTCGAACTTTCAATGAGTGCGGCAAGTCTATCAATAACAACCTTATTTTTTCGATAGTTTATTTTATCGATACTCTCAAACTTGCCCTGTTCAAAAAACAAAGCCACACTTTCGTAATCTGATGGACTCTTGGCGCGCACATTCAATGTAGCTCCAAATGGGTTATCTCCAAGCTCAATGAGCGAATTGGAAATGAGCGCATTGTCGCGGTGCCGTTCACGAAACTCTGCGAGTGTTTGTTCGCGCGAAATATATTCAACAGCGGCAATTTCAGGAAGTTGCTCAAGCGACTTCTGGATTGCGTCAATGTCAAATTCTGTTGCGTCAGGTTTAAAATACACACTCACGTCCACCTTTGATTCTACCTGCACGAGCGTTGCGGTGAGCAGCACATTTGCAAATAGCACGCTCCCTATCATAAAGAGTGCAAGTACCACAATGGAGATAGATGCGATGGAAACAGACCCATTTCTCCAAAAGCTCGTAATGCCCGCCCGAAGGACTCTGCGAATGTGTGTACCAATCATATGTTTAGAGTATATATTTTCCACGCTCTTCGTCACGAATGACTTGCCCTTTTTCAAGAGTAATCACACGTTTTCCTAGTGCATTGATAATATCACGATCATGCGTCGCTAAAATGACGGTGGTTCCCATTTCATTGATTTTGCCGAGCAACCGCACAATTTCCCATGAATTCAATGGATCAAGATTTCCGGTAGGTTCATCGGCAATAATCACATCGGGGCGATTAATAATGGCTCGTGCAATGGCCACGCGCTGTTTTTCGCCTCCCGAAAGTTCGTGCGGAAAATTGTCCTCCTTGTCGGAAAGACCTACTAGTTCCAAAATTTGTGGAACGTCGGCAACAATCTCTTCGTCGGGGCGCCCCGCGGCTTCCATTGCAAATGCGATGTTTTCGTATGCGGTCTTTGATGGAAGGAGCTTAAAATCTTGAAATACGGTGCCAATACGACGCCGCAGAGAGAGCACGTCATCACGACGCATATCCTTGAGATTGATAGACTGGAAATACACACTCCCCTCGGTTGGCCGCTCTTCAGCGAGAAGCAGTTTAATAAGTGTTGTTTTTCCGGCTCCCGACTGTCCCACCACCGAAACAAACTCACGCGGATGAATGGTAATATTCACCCCTTCGAGTGCAGGTGCAATGGGGTTATAGATCTTGGAGACATTCTCGAAAAAAATCATAGGTCAATTACAATGTCATTTAATCACGAGATCACTTAATCATAAAAACACGCTGGAACAGATGTTTTGTTGTACTCATTACCAGACCATTAAACCACAAAAAGTAAGGAATACCAAGCATCACGCCCACACTGGACGCTCCTGTGATCCAGTGATTTCATGGCGTACTGATTTTATGATTTAATGTTCCTCGGCATACGGAGTTCCTCGTCGATAAATTCATCGAGTGCCCCGTCCATCACCGCTGCAATATTCGAGGTTTCCACGCCCGTACGATGATCTTTCACCATTTGATAGGGATGAAATACGTATGAACGGATTTGATTCCCCCACTCAATTTTAATGTACTGCGTTCCTTTTAAATCTTCGAGTTGCTTCTTCTGGTTCTCCTCCATAATTTGCATCAATTTTGCCTCAAGGATTGCGCGTGCTTTTTCACGATTCTGTAGTTGTGATCGCTCACTGGTGACGTGAATATGAATGCCGGTTGGCTTGTGCACCATGTGCACCGCAGTAGAGCGCTTGTTTACATTTTGCCCTCCGGGTCCCCCTGCACGTGCAAACGTGGTTTCAATATCATCTTCTTTAATATCGAGCACTTGTCCTTTTGGAAGCTCGGGGAGCACATCCACAAACGCAAAACTGGTATGTCTCAAACTTTTTGATGAAAATGGAGAGATGCGCACCAAGCGATGCACGCCACGTTCGCCTTTGAGTAACCCGTATGCATACGGCCCTGCAATTTCTATTGTTGCATTCTTGAGCCCTCCATGTTCGTTCTCATGTCTATGGAGCACGGATACGCGCCAATTTTTCACTTCCGCGTATTTTTCATACATGCGTAACAGCATGTATGCCCAATCCTCGGCCTCTACGCCTCCCGCTCCTCCAAAAAAAGAAAGGATCGCGTTGCGAGCGTCATATGGTCCGGAAAGAAATAATGCTCTCGTCGCCTCTTGGTACGCTTTGTGCAACGCCCATGTGCGCTCTGCAAGTTCATGAGTCATCGCAAGGTCTCCGAGCTTTTCAAATTCTGTAAGCATATCGGCCTCACGCAACAGATCCTGCCAACGCGCGATGTCAGCCTTGCGCCGACTAATATCTGCAGAAATTTCTCGTGCACGTTCCCCGTCTGACCAAAAATTGGGCACTTGCGTGCTCGCTTCTACGTCTGCGAGTTCCTGTTCTTTGCGAGATAAGTCAAAGACGGTCCGTCTCGCGACGGATTTGTTCGTATAGTTCTGAAAGCGCGATTGGTTCGTTCATTACCTGCAGTATACCAATTCGAGCGCCAATCAAAAAGCCCCCTCGGGGGCTTTTATAGAGTCAAATTACTGAGTGGAAGCCTCTGCTTCTTTTACACCTTCTTCTTTCTTCTCCTCACCATTGTTGCCATCGCCTGTTGGCATCGGCGGGTCATCGAATGTAAAAACCATATATATGCGTATTAACGGAATAATAACAAGACCTTTGCTACAGTAGCCTGCTTATGGTAGCACAGATGCAACGAATGGTAAAAAACATTGCAACATAACGACGATTGCGATAGGATCAGGAGATATATTGCCGATATAGTTCAATGGCAGAACACTACTTTCGTAAAGTAGGAATGTGGGTTCGATTCCCACTCTCGGCTCCAGATGTAAATTATTTGTTCGCTTGGAATTCTGGCACACACATAAGCGCCCCGTAGGGGCGCTTATGTGTGTGCGGCATGTGCCCAATACCTATACGCGAGGAGGCTCTTTCTTTAAACTCATTTTTCGCTCCAGTTCGTCGATTCTCCCCTTGAGCCTCAGTTGCATGGTATCTATGTCGGTTTTCATTTTTTGTATTTGCACAAGTTCATCCTGATACACATTTCCCTTCATTGTGTTGTTTTCGAGCGCGTCGACTCGATGATGAAATGCGGAAATGACTTCTTGTAGTTCTCGAATAGTGCGCGTATCGGAATACATATCAGAAGTATCAGCCTTCTTTGGGGGTTGCGGCGTGCGCGTACGCGGCTTGCCTCGCAAAAACCATAATCCGACACTAAACAATAGTATTACGATTACGCCGATAACTATCCAAAGTGCCCACAGGTAATTGAAGGCGGTACGTGGTGGCGTAGTCTCTGTAGGAATAGGAGCAACCGGAACTTCCTTAATCGGAGCTGCCGTTGCGATTACTTCAATATCTTTTTCTATTGCGTTCCCTGCGCCATCGAGTGCGCGAACACGTAGCGTATGCGCTCCTGCGGAAAGTCCTTGAATATCAATCGTAGTGCTCGCCGTTGCACTTTTTTCCGTGAGTATCTTACCATTCTCTTCAACAATATATTTCTGGATACCAGAGCGATCATCAAGCGCCGTAATAGCTAATCGAACCGTTCCGGCTTCCAGCCCGTCCACTTGTTGCTCCGCAGTAATGTTAGTCGGTTTTGCCGTATCAATTTGATATCGAAAGTGAGTTGATGGTCCCCACCCTGCCGACGTGCGAAACTGCGCATGAAAATACCGTACTCCGTCAGGTATATCCGTAAGTGTTTTTTCCGAAATCGGAGGAGCGTACGTATTGGTTGGGATGGTGTTCGGATCTTGGTTGGTCCAAACACGTACCGCCGTCACCCCCGAAGGATTCTGCCAAGACACCCGCACGTCTGGTAGTGCATACCAGGATTGCTGATCGGGGTGAGACGTTGAGACGACTTCCGGTACCGGGATGCCGGCACTCGGTGACGTTGGAGCAGGAGACGATGCTCCACCGATGGTATAGGATGCCGGTACAGATTTGATTAAAATATTAGTACCCTTGCCATCGTTTGCGAGCACGAAGCTTGTATCGATGGAGAGCATAGCATTTCCTGCAGCTTTTGCGCGAAAAGTAATTGAAAGAATTTTGCCGTTTGCGCCCGTATACCCCGGGTTGAGTACGACGCCCTCAAACCGCACAACACCATCGGTATTGGAAAAAAATGGCTCTTGCACCCACAACGAAATGATACTGCCCACTTTAGAGAGTGCAACGACTTCTACTGTGTCTTTTGGAAACAAAATAACTCCGGACGCAGCGTTCATGGCCTGATCGGCGCTGTTCACCACAATGGTCGCAGTCATTTGTTGACCAACAGCATACGATCCGGTGGTGGGTGAAATAGTGAGATCTGCCGCAACCGCGAAGTGAG
Source organism: uncultured Candidatus Saccharibacteria bacterium (assembly GCA_964360995.1). GTDB lineage: Bacteria > Patescibacteriota > Minisyncoccia > Ryanbacterales > HO2-45-13 > CAYHBS01. The sequence goes on along the minus strand of CAYHYZ010000001.1, from coordinate 52,849 downwards.
CGGAAACAAGTATCGCTAAGACGAGCGCAACAAACCCGGTCCGCAGCACGCGAAACAGTGAAAGAACGAGCGAGGCGTCCATACGAAGTATATTATATCATGCGCGAGAGAAATATCTCTTGCGAGCAACGATGAGCAGGATCAGCGCAAACACACAGATACTAAAGACCACTACTCCTGCCAACCACCAATCAATTGTTTGCACTTCCGCTGGCAGTACGGCGATTTGTTCATTACCACTGCGGTCAATCGCTTTCACCTTGATCGTGCTCTCCAGCGCTTGATCCGCAATCAGGTGGGGGGACGTCGCTGTCGTCCACCCATTCACGCACCATTTGGAAATGAGTATATTTTTTTCTTCACATACCTCATAGTGATCCACGCCAGAGTCTTTATCAGTCGTCGAAAAAATGATAAAAAACTTTCCGTCATATACCGCTTGTTCGGAGTGTAGGCTCACAAGAAACGGCTCTGGAGCATCTTCGTCGGATGGGGGAATGATCACATGCGGCACGTTGCTTACCACCGCTCCATCAAATGGTAGCATCGTCACAAACGCGCGCGTGCCATTACCATCATTGAGCAGTACGTGAACATCTACGCCGTTGATAATCACGTCCCCGGTTGATTCAGTGACAAACTCAAGACGCAACAACTTCCCCCCTTTCACGATGGGGCTGTCCGGTTGCAACACCCCTGAAAACCCTCCGGGAATAATGCCGGAAAAACGTATCTCGCCCGGCCGGACTTCGCGCGGACGTTCCACCCACAATGAAATCACGGAATCGCCGTCGGAGATGCCCGTCAGTCGCAATGTGTCACTCGGATATATGAGCGTTCCCTCGACTGCATTGATAGTTTCTCCTTCCGTTTCTACATACACGTCCACGCGCACCGAATCGAACACACGAAAATCCGCTGTAGGCGGTTCAAAAAAAATCGTAGCCGCGTGCGCTTCTGTACCAAATACGAGCAAAAAAACAATCGCTCCAATGATTCGCAACATGAGATGCGCTCGGTGTGAAATAGTGCTCCCGTCCGTATGTGTGCGCCGCATACTATCCAGTCCAATAAAACGCCATAATAGAAAAATCAACCAAATTTAATTTTCCATCTTTATTCAAATCCACGTTTGTGGGTGGGTTGGGGCGACCAAACCAATATGCGGCGATTGAAAAATCAACAATATTCACGCGACCATCATTATTTACTTCGCCTTTTGTGATGTCTTTTGGTGGTTCGGCGATGACATTTTCCACGCCAACAATAAACCCAACCGATGCAGAAAAATCTGTGATGAGACCATCTTTGTTCGCTCGTGATTTTCCACTATGTGCGCCTTTAGTGAGCGCTAACGTATCGAACTGGTGCGACCAGAGTCCATCGCTCCCTGCGGTGGTGTTTTTCATAATTTCGGGTTCTGAATTTACTATCAATGTGATCCCTGCGCTTGGCGCAGAAGCACCAAAAAACGTAATGACATCGCCATGTTTGACTTCTGATTTATCGACAGCAATGGTGGGCGGAATAAATATGCCGCTGATCACCGTGGTCACGCCCGAAGTAATTGTAACGCTAAATGTTTGGTTCGTGGATCGGAGATTGTTTGCATCCGCGGACCATATACTAAATGAGTACACTCCTCCGGAAAGCCCGGTAAGCGCAATTTCAAAATTCGCATCTGGTCCCGCTTTTGAAACCGCAACGGACTGCGAATCTTTTAACAGTGCGACGTAACTTCCGGGATATGCTTTTCCGCGAAAAATAACACCGGTAGGAAGTGTAAATCCGCTCCCACTACCACCACCACCCCCCCCACCACCACCACCACTTGGTGGCGGTGCATTATACTCATCTGTATCTGTCGTAGATTCACAGCCGGTGTCTGCAGGATAATCAACCAGTGAATCTCCGTCATTATCTATCGTATCATTGCATGTGTAACTTCCGATGATCGTCACTTGGATAGTCGTTGCGCGTGCATCATTCACGACTCCTACAACCTGTGCGAGCGACCATAATATGAACGGGAAAATAAAAAAAACCGTGGTAATTCCAATATACGGTAGAGAAATCTGACTACCGAGTAAGCGAGGGAGTGTTGCCGCCCAGGACACTTTGTCTATCAACGACATGCATCAACTATTCGGCACCACTTGTATGCGAATGCGTCGCTTGATGAATAGCAGTATGCGAAAAATAACAAATACACCCGCAATGATTCCGAGTATCAAGTACACCGGAATAACATAAAATGAAAGTTCTTGCGTCGTGAGTGCGTTGCCCTCCCCGTCGTAAATGGCTGCGGACGCAGTGTAGCGGCCAATGGCTATTTTTTCAGGATCCCACGCAACGTCCAAATCCCTCACGCCCGTGGGAAGCACCGCGTACCCCGCAACTGGAACCACACCTACTTCGCGCCCAAAAATATTTTTCACTACCACTTCTCCTTTCGGCTCATAGTGCACGGTGCCCGTATTTTCAAATTTGATTTTAAATGGCACAGGGGCGCGCTGGGAAAATACTGGCGCAGAAAAGTCTATAATCTTCCCTTTTTGTAATTGATTCCCCGGAACAGTAATAAATATCAAAGATCCCACTCGGGTTCCTACTTTTATCTGTCCCGCGGCGTCAATCTGTGTTGCCTTAAAAAATACCACGCCAAAGTGACTTCCGGGCTCTGCAGTGGGAGGCGCTGTAATGGTAAACGGAATTTGCCGTGATGCCCCCGGATCAAATTGAAACACCAATTCGTTTCCCAGTGTAATCCAGTCCCGAACCGTGGTGACGCCCTCGGCTCGACCGATAAAATTGATATTAGGTGTTCCGGCCGTCGGTACAAAATCTTCAACCGTGAGCGTCACTTCTACTCGCTCACTCCCCGCATTTGTCAGCGAAAAAAATCCAGTGACCTCATCACCGGGCCTCAATGTTTGTGATACTTTAATTGGTTGAATACTCAACCCCGCGTCTGCATGTACCCATTGAAACGTGGGCGCAAAAAAAACAGTGGTAAGCACAGCGATGATAAGCCCAGTTGCGCGAATATTCATTCAAGAGAGTGAATCCCCTAATCGGAAAGGAAGCTGCCCCGGCAAGCTCAATATTAGTTGCCAGTTGCAGTATAGGTCAAGGGGCAGGTATAGGCTCCGGATTGCTGCGTTGACGGTGCGTCGAGATAGTAGAGTACCGTATTTAAGTGTGTAGAAGCGCTATATGATCCGGTACCCGCATTTCCAATTTGTCGGGACCCTGTCGAACTCGCAATACCTGCCCACAGCGTGGTTGCGGCGTCGGCGTAGTCGTCGGTGGTCCCCCACCAAGTCCCAGCGCGAAATGGCACGGATCCGCTCGCGGTCATCACACGAAATGCAAGTACGTCCGCGCTCGAATCAAGCGTCGCAATTCGTACCGCATTCCCCGCTGATGTGGTGGCGGCACCGGCGATCCACTCTAATTGATCCGTAAGACCAACGGATGCATCACTATTCAGATCGCAGACGGTATTCGTTGGGCTTTGGTCATCTCCAGAGAGAATAATATTCCATCCTGCGACGTTGTTGGTGGTCACCGAAAGCGTGGTTGTCGCAAATTTTGCGGTACCCGGAGTGAAGTTCCCAAAATAATCTGAAGATGTCGTAAACGACAGCGCGGTTTGTACAGTCACGGTCAAACTCACCGCCTCTCCATAGGCATACGTTCCATATAGTCCAAACAGCAGTGCCATCACTAACGCAATAGCAACAAACAACTGCGCGCGATCTTCATTGTGTATGTAAACCAATGATCGAAAGTAACTCATAACTCGTTGTTTTTTATTGTATCATGGTACGCACCGCTATGTTGATACGATCGTGATTACGTGTGGATATCATTGCTTGTTAATTTGCTGTCGCCGTATACGTAATGGTTCCTGAATATGCTCCTGCTTTTTGTGAGACTGGTACGTCCAGATAATAGAGAACGGTGTTAAGCATCGGAGCGCCGCCAGAAGTCACATTTGTATTCCCTATTTGTTTTGCGGTACTTGGTAGCCCCGCCCACAAGGAGCTCGCATTATCAATATACTCATCAATCGCCCCCCACCACGTGGATGCGCGAAATGGCACGGATCCGCTCGCGGTCATCACACGAAATGCAAGTATATCCCCCGAGTTATCGAACGTAGCAATGCGCACCGAGTTTCCAGCTGATGTGGTTGCGGCTCCGGGCGACCACGCTGTTTGATCAGTAATATTCGTTGTTGCGTCCGAGTCAAGATCGAGCGTAGTATCTCCATCATCTCGCACGACTGTCACATTCCACCCCGCAGCGTTGTTTGTCTCCACGCTCAATGTTGTGGTTGCAAATACTGGTGTACCGGGAGCAAAATTTTGGAATACATTGGTCGAGACCACGAACGTCAATGATGAAGCTGCAGTAGCAATTTCCGGAATCACGGTGTACGTCGTAATCTGTGTACCATTGGATTTTACCACACGAAAACAGTATGTCGTGCCCGGAGGAGCTCCATTATCTTTGAGTGAAAAATCCCACTGACTATCATCCCCAGTGGGAACATTAAAGCGTGAATTAGTAAAATCATTTGCTTCTTCATATGTCTGATTGTTGACGTTGTGCCCCGTATGAGTAGGATCGTTCCCGTTAGACGTCAAATTGGATCCATCTGTTGGTGTTGCGTTATCGTTATATGCAAGCACCGTTGCCGCCGTAACGTCCGCATATGTTTCTCCAGAAAACCCTGTGTCACAATCTCCGGAACGCGCGGCAAATTGCAGCTTAAAATATTGGCCGCTTTGGTACAAAATGCTTCCTGTCCCCCCCACATGCAAGAGTAGTCGCAAGCGAAACGCAGCCCCTGCCGTAGCAAGCGTGGCGGACGCGCCTTCACCCGCGAGCACAGAGCCGACATCGGTAGAGTCTGCGTTATTGAAAAACCGATAGTTGGACTGCGCATATGTGGGATCGTCCACCTCGTACACGGCAGTGAGTGTTTGCAGGGCATTCGTATAGGTAATGTCTGCCGTATCTACCGTGTCTCCAGTGAGTGTCGCGATATTGGTCTGTACGTGTTGCTGTACATTCACCGCAGGAAGCCCGCTACTTGTGGAGATGAGATCGTGATTTTCTCCGTACACGCCTCCCGCGTCTGGGGTCTTTGCGGTGTCCTCACCTTCCGCACCCAACAGCCCAAACAGTAAATATTCGCGTGACGTGACCGAAATCGTTGCAGAAAGCGCGTTTTGCCCCACGCCAGTCTGCGCAATAGCGAATGTTTTCCCGGCTCCAAAGGTTACCTCCACTAAACTGATGATGGCGTCTGTACGTGCTGAACTAAATGTGACGGTAATCACATCGGTCGTACTAATGGTCGTGGTCGCTTTTGTGACAAACAGTGAAGTGGTATTTCCGTCATCAGCAGACCCGTCAGTTTCGATACACTCAAATATTTTTACCCATGCGTGATTATCGGTATCTTTCAGCGAATGTTCTGATCCACCACACCCATCTGCCGTACCAATATTGTCCGCCGTCACTGCCACAAAAAGTAACTTATCGGTGACCACGTTTCCAGAAGGAGAAACAGCAAGTGATGCATTTGATCCGGTTCCGACCGTGTTTGATCCGCGCGCGGTTACTCCGGAGATCGCCGCTTCGACATTCGAAACACTCGGAGGAAGGCGGAAAAATTGCGGCCATCCTGAAAATATCCACACGAATACAAATACACTCATGAATAGGTACCTTAGAAAAACCTTCAGACTCATTGATTGATGATATTTAGCTTGCAAATGACTGATGAGTCTTGTGCCCCTTTTTTCGTGTAGATAATCGGCACGTTAAAATCTCCTATACGTGCGTGCTCGGATTTATACACCATCATATTTAGGGCAAATTCTTCAGTGCGTGGTTGATATTGGTACGGATCTCCTTCAATAAATCGCAAATCAATACCTCCCGGCAAACTTCCTATTGTTAACGTATATGGCCCCGCGCCATCCGGACGCAAAATCACGCGCGTTTCTGCTTGCGATACTGCCGATATATCAATATGGTACCGCGCCATTGCGCACGAATGCTCCGCATTCGCATCAACGGTGAGGGCGGCGCTAAACACGCGAGATGCGGGAGCATCTGAAAATAATGTGAACGTCGAGGACGTTGCGCGCACATCCTCGTCATACACATTTGCCTCCCCTCCTCCATTCCCACCGCTGATACCACTACTATTTGTAGTGCCTCCACCGCCACTACTGCCATTGAACGTGCCTTCAGTCGTAGATGCGGGAGGAGTAGTCGAGCTCACATCCGACAGATACTCCGGTTCAATAATCTCAATCACCCCTTCGGCAGGGCGCACGCTCAAGGATACCGACGCGACACCCTCATCAGAATATGTTGGCACTTCTCTCGGGACCTCGTACTCAATATCAAGCCACATCGCGTCTACGTATATCATCGGGACCGTATCAATCGACGAAAGCGTGTGCAGTGCAATTTGGACATTTGAGAGTGTGGCAATAGAGTTCACCACCGAAACTGGTATTTCAAAACTTACATCAGGCCCGAGGCGTGAGACGTATCCAAGCGACTCCCAGTGCTCTCCATCAACGGTATAGCGTACTTCCAAAATCGAGCCCGCAGGAATTTCTGAAACTGAAGTGCTCGCGGTGGCGGCAGTGGATGATGCAGTGTCGGCACTTGGCGTAGCAACCACATTAATATTCTCTTGCTGTCCGCTTTCCGTTTCCTGCGCGTGTGCGCTCCTAAAAATATATTGTTGAAAAAAAGATACGTCCGGCACAGGTTCCGCAGACGCTGGTTCTGCGGGTGCTGACTCGGTGGTGGACGTGAACTCTGGGGACCCCGGTTCGGCGGACTCAGCCATGTCATCTGCTGTTGACGGAACTTCGGAAGAGTCTAGGTCAGCCTCACTCGGCGCGGAAACGGTATCTCCATCGGAAATGGTCGACGTTGCGACCACCACTTGCTCAACGATAGAATTTTCCACGCTCGTCTCCGTGGACGTTGCTAGCGCTTCAGACAGCAGGGGCACAGATACTGCGGCTGGAGCGCCGGTATAGTCTGGCGATCCATTTGTGGCATTCGTTGACGTGCTCGACTCAAATGCTGGGGTCGTCGATGCCGTGTCAGTAGCTTCACTTTCAGGACTTGCTAACGCCCAGGAAAATTTTAACGTTACCTTCTTGTGAATTGCGTTTTCGGGGATTTCGCCGGAAAATTCGCCGCAAAATAATTGCGAAATAGTATCAACGATCGTTGCCGAGTTATTTTCAGTAAATTCTTCCGCTAATCCTGCCACAACATTAGGTGTGTTCGCGGCGTACTGCGGATTCTGCCATCCCCCCAGACACGTTTCTGGAAAAAACGTAGCTACGTCTGCGCTTACTGGGCCCACCCGATGGAGAAGGACCAGAGCGACCACAACGATAGACATAAGCAGCGCAACGCCTTTTGTCGCGTACTTTTTAACCGAAAAAGAGGGAATGAAATACCCCATGTTCATAGAAGCATTATAGCAGATGAATAAATAACCCATGAATGTGGGTACCGTAGAAAACGAGCAATTAATGTGTGCGGAATGCGCCTACCTGCCGGCAGGGGAATCCTCCTCCCTCCTTCCCTCCTTCCCTCTTCGAGTCGGTGTACATCCGGAGCCACTGACTTTTGCTTCATCTGGTCACATCAAAGCGTCGACGGCGATAGTATCACGGTCTTTTTCTAATCACGGAGCTTAAAATGGCAACTATGATATTAGTGGTATAGTTCAGCTCCTGCCTTTCAGATACGCTCGCTCCGTACAGAGCGGAAAGTGGTGTGCCGATTGGATAACGGGTAATAGGTGTAGATAAAAATTTTCCAACTTTTCCCATGACATCGGCTGCTCCTCTAGTGCTGTGCCGCGCAAGTATGCGCTCAATTCTAGCGTCAAATATTTTATCCTCTGCATTTTTTTCTTTAGGCTTCGGTGATTCTTGCCGAGCCTTTTGATATTTAGTAAATTCACCACGATTTAGCCATTGCCCATCACATGCCGTGCAACGCACTAGAATAATATCCTTGAGAAAATAACGATCCTCGAACTTCACAAGTTTAGAGTTATCCCGTGGGCACAAAAGTTTTTCACGTTTAATATGAGTAATTTCTCTAAATATTCTACTGTCCAGCAAATCAATTTTTTTTGTTTCACCTTGTTTGATTCTATGTAATTCTGACTTATCAAACCAAATGCCACCACACAAGGCGCACTGATCAAGATCAACTCGAAGCCCATAGTGTGATTCCAACCTCACTGGGTGCATCTTAATGTTGTCGTTCGGACACTGCATAATATATATACATAGTATATTAAGTATTTTTTTCTTTGCGAAATGTGGGAATCGGTCACGAGTTACTAAACTCATCAGTCGCTACACTCCTTCTTCGCTAAGTACTCTCGACCCCTCCTCGTGCTCGCCTGCGGCGAGATACTCCGGCCTTCGATTCTCGACGCAAACAAAGCAATTTGTTTGCTCTTACTTTCAACAAAGCCCCGACGTGTTGTCGGGGCACTCAATGTTGCGAACCAAAAAACACCTTTCGGTGTTATTTGGGCAACATTGGTGCGGAATGCGGGAATCCTCCTCCTTCGCGCCTTCCCTCTACGAGTCGGCGCTCATCCGGAGCCACTGACTTTTGCTTCATCTGCCACCGGCAGCACAAAAGTTCCGTTCGATTCCCGTTCACCATATATCAGCATATAAATACCGCCTGATGTCAGACGGTATTTATATGCTGTGCGGAATGCGGGAATCGAACCCGCGCCTCAACCTTGGGAAGGTCGCGTCCTACCACTAAACCAATTCCGCATTATTTCTTTTTGAGCGTACCATTCTCCCATTTATACGTATACCATCTCACACTCACCGTTGCCTCGGCAAGATGCCCTAAAGTCCACTTGGAAAAATCTCCACCATTACTACGCACGAGTTCACTTGCGACCGCGCGTTCGATTTGCGGCACAAGCACCAATTGTTCAAATGTAGACAGCGGAGCGTCCGATCTCTCCGCAGAATCTCCGCTCGTGGCGCGCGCTTTTTTGAGCCCAGAGCGTACCATGTCTTCTGCGCGAAGTCCGAATTCTTGCGTGAGATGCTCGTGCAATATCACCTGTCCAATCATTTGCTCAAGCGTCATGCGGTCAATATCTCCCGCTGAAAGTTGCTCCAACGCTTTTGATGCTTCAGTATTTCCTCCCTGTTTCGAAAGCGTAGCGCGATACGATTCAAATGCATCTCTAAAAATTTGCCAATCCGCGTAACTAATTTCCTGCCCATTGACTGTGGCTAACGCATAACGTGAAGAAATACGGTCCACGAAGAAAAATCCCAGCCCAACCACCACAAGGACGAGCAAAATGACTCCTTTTATCCGCGCACCAAAACGCCAGTCACTTTTGTTTCCCTGACGGTTGGCATTAAACTCCGCGTTTGGTGCGGGATTTTGTGCTCCAAATTCATAAGATTGTGCGTCGCCAAGGCCTACGCCAAGGGAGCGCTTCACTTTCCGAAATGCATCCATAACCACATACGCTTATACCACGGCAATACTTGTGTAATCGTTGCCGCACTCTCAATACCTTCATCAATAATTACTACCGTTTCCTCCCCAGGCTCTTTGAGTACAAATTCTTGCCTCACCACAATTTCTTTTTCTGTGGGGGACGCGAGCATATCAAGTTTTTTTTGCACGTCTTCCTTACGTTTCAGCAACTGCGCCTGTACAGCCATTGCTTCGCGCTCCTCTTTCTGCCACTCCATATACGCCCCTACGCTGCCCGTTACTTTCCATCCGAGCGTCAGCAATACAAGCACGAGCACCGCGCGAATAAATCGAGAATTAAATATAGCGAGTGCGAGTGAATACTCTTGTCTCTCGCGCATGCCTGCATCATACTACACACCATGCAGAACAAAAAACGACGTCACGAAATCATCTGGGTGATTGTCTCTATATTTGCAATTCTCAGCATGATTGGATTCACCCTGCTCCCACTACTCTCGGCAGGAGGGCGCTAATGCTACCCACGCACTACTCAATCTTTAGGCCATAAAGGCATATTTTTTCACAAACGTGCGAATTGTTAGGCACACTCAATATGCTTCGTGAGAGAGTGCGGGGTTCCGCTCGCCGCATGCAGCTCTAATATACTTCACCAGCGCACTTGCATGTGCGCCCTGTGCGGGGAGTGGTAATCACTACACAAGCTGCCGTACATCAGTGTGCCATCGATGCCCGCAAGTGCGCGGCTTCGCTCGCCGCATGTAGCTCGCTTCATTTTCGGAGCAACTTCAAAAACGTTTCTGTGGGGATGGATACTTTCCCTGTTGCTTTCATGCGTGCTTTTCCTTTTTTCTGCTTTGCCCAAAGCTTCATTTTTCGTGTTCTGTCCCCTCCGTATAAATGCCCCGTGACATCTTTTTTCATGGGTGTAATACGCTCAGACGCAATAATACGCCCTTCGGTAAGCGCTTGAATGCGTACTTCAAATTGCTCACGCGGCAACGCACTCTTCAGCGCCTCCACCAGCTGTCTCGCTTCTCGTTCCACCTGTTCCGGATGCACAACACGCGCAAGCGCTTCTACTGGCTCGCCAGCCACTTGGACATCAATGCGACGTAAATCCGCCACGCGCCATCCGGCGTCAGTATAACTAATAGAAGCGTACCCCGACGTCACACGATGTAATGTCTCAAAGAAATCCCTTACAAATGCACGTAGTGGCATACTACCAATCACTACAAGTCTTCCGGGTCCAAATAAGTTTGTTTTTTCAATAGTCAGTTCAAATTGTTCTTGTAGTTTATAGATACCGGATAAATGTTCTTCCGGAAGTATCAGCTCTACCGCAATCATTGGCTCTTCCACGAGATCTGCATCTCCCTTTTTTGGATAGAGGTGTGGCGCAGAAAGTTCGGTGACCACTCCACCATGCGTAATACGATACGCGACGGAAGGCGCAGTGACAATAAAATCGAGTTCAAACTCGCGCTTTAAACGTTCCGCAACAATTTCAAGATGCAGTGTTCCTAAAAATCCACATGCATATCCACGCCCCAAAAACGCCGTTCCGGATTCTTTGTATGAAAGGGATGAATCGTTTAACCGAAGTCGCGAAAGTGCGTCTCCAAGACTAAAGAAATCTTTTTGATCCTCCGGAAAAAAACTTGCCCACACCACGGGAGACGGTTCGCGATATCCCGGAAGTGCGGTCACTTGACGCTCTCCTTGTGTGACAAGCGTATCTCCAATACGCACCGCGTCGGGGAACTTGAGCCCCGTTACCACGTATCCAATCATGCCACTTTCCAATTCTTTCGTAGTTGTTTTCACCGGCGCAAAAAATCCGACATCTTTTGCCTCAAACACAGACTCGGTTGCAAAAAACTGCAACCGCTCGCGCGGACGTACACTACCTCCAAATAATCGCACATATGCAATTACCCCACCATGCTCGCTGTATTCGGAATCAAATACGAGTGCCCGGAGTTTTTGCTCGGTGAGTGTGGGGGCAGGAATATGTTCAATGACCGCCTGCAAGAGCTCCGCTACACCTACGCCGGATTTTCCCGACACCTGTAACACCTCTGATTCAGCAAATCCCAAGTGTTGTAACTCCGCGAGCGTGCGTGGAACATCTGCATGCGGCAAATCAATTTTGTTGATGACGGGAATAATTTTCAGCCCCAATTTTTGCGCGGTCGTAAGATGCGAAAGTGTTTGTGCCTGCACGCCCTGCGACGCGTCCACCAGCAGTAGCGCTCCTTCGCACGCCGCAAGCGCGCGCGAGACTTCATATGAAAAATCAATATGGCCCGGCGTATCAATCAGATTAAACAGATACTCGCTTCCATTATATGTATACACCATACGCACTGGCTGCATCTTAATCGTAATGCCCCGTTCCTGCTCGAGATCCATCATGTCGAGCATTTGGTCATGAAAGCGTCGTACTTCAATCGTATGTGTCAGCTGTAAAAAACGATCCGCAAGGGTGCTCTTTCCGTGATCAATGTGCGCAATAATAGAAAAATTTCTGATGTTCTTCATGTTTGAGGATTCATATCTTCCGCAACCGGTTGTACGGTCGGCGAACTCGAGAGCGTACGCCGCAGCTCATCGAGCATTTCTCGCACCTCCCGATTCCGAAACACCCAGAGCGCTCCAAAATAACTGATTGCTCCACCGATCCCCGCAAGTAGTCCTTGCACAAACACCCCTCCTGCGGTGCGGGGATCTGCAAATTCATTTAATCCTTTCAGAAGCGCAAGCACTACCACGCCAAGTATTGCCCCGGCGGCGAGTATTTGCACGAGTGCGTCCTTGAGACTTTCCCACATCACGCGGCGCCCAAACTCGCGAGTAAATCTCAGTAGCAACAACACCGCAGTCACCGATTGCCCTACGACAAACGCAAATGGAAGTAAGTACATCCGAGTACCAGAGAACGCCTCAAGATCAAGCGCGCTGAGCACCCACGGCTCTACGAATGGCAGAGCGCTCGTAATCTCCCACGTCAGAAGGATTGTCGCAAGCACCGAAAGAAAACCAATGAAGTTATAGAGTACAGGTTCGCGCGTACGCCCCATTGCGTAAAATGCACGTGCGGACATGAGCATCACACTCGAGGCAACCACACCAAAACTAAAAATCATCAAACTCGCGGCGGTGAGCTGTGTATCTGCCCACGCAAATGATCCGGTTCCAAGAATCACGCGTACGATATGTGCGCGTAGCGTAATAAACAGCACCGAAGCAGGTACCGTCCATAAGAGCACATGTCGAAGCGCAGAAAGATACGCGTCTCGAAATGCACCCGTTGCTCCCGACTGCGCGAGCGATGTGAGTAATGGAAATGTTGCCACGCTGAATGAAAGACCAATCATTAAGAGCGGCACTCCTTGCAAGTTGAATGCAAGATTGTACACCGACACTGCTCCCTCGCCCGCAGTAGACGCAACTCCCACTAATACCAAAAAAGACAGTTGGTGAAATGAAAGGGCAAGTGTGCGCGGAAAAGAAAGTGTGAGAATACGTTTCACATCGGCGTCAACACGCAATCGCAAAGACGGAGCATATCCCAATGAAATGAGCGTTGGCACCTGCACGAGCAAATGTAGTAGTGCCCCAAGTACCGCGCCGTACGCGATTCCTTGTATCCCAAATGTTGGCGCTAAAAATACAATACCCGAAATAATCCCGAGATTATACATGACTGGTGAGAGCGCAAAAATAAAGAATCTCCGTGACGCTTGTATCACACCAGAAATGAGATTTGAAACTCCCAGTAACAGCGGAGAAATGAGTAATATGCGCGCAAGATGCGTAACATATTGTTGCGCCTCTATCGTAAACCCCGGTACTGCAATATTAATGAGTAGTGGCATACCGATTGCGGCAAGCGCCAACACTCCACCAAAAAGAAATAGAAAGGTGGTGAGCACAGCGTTCATGAGTGCTCTCCCCTCTGTTACGCCACGCGCATTCCGTTCAGTGAATACTGGTATGAATGCGGTGGTCGCAACAAATAGCAGACCAATGGCAAACAGAAAATCAGGAACGCGAAATGCCGCGAAATACATATCAAGATCCGCAGATACCCCGTACGCTCCCGCAAGGAGTCGGTCACGATAAAGCGCAAGCAGAGCATTTAACACCGATATAAACGCCAGCATGAGTGCGGCGCCCAGTACTCCTTTTTGCTCCCCACTCACGAGATTAAACACTCTCTTCATCATTGTTTCGGAGCAGTGGAATTTGAATTAGTTCCCTCTTCGGTAATGGGTGGTGCATCACGTTCCTCCGGAGGAGGGGTGATACCATCAAGCGCTTTCTTTCCGGAACGGAGATTTTCAAGAATTTTCATCACTTCGGCATTTGTTGGATTTAATTCTTGAATGCGCACAAACTGCTGGATTGCGAGTTCTTTTGCATTTGCTTCGTCATAAATTAATCCAAGGAAATAGCGAGCGTTTGAATAGTTTTCGCGTAGCGATACTGCACGCTCCAGTGCAATACGGGCAATATCTTTTCTCTCTAACTGATACGCAAGTACTCCCAGTTGAAATGCGGCTCCCACATCACTTGGCTCAAGTTGATATGCGGTGACTGCGCGCTGGAGTGCTTGATCCTGCTTGCCTGCGGCACTGTAATACTGTGCGAGCGTAAAATGTGCAGGCGCATAATCGGACTTTATTTCAATGGCTCGTTCAAGTAATTTCACTGCTTCTGCTCGTTCGATTTCTGCAAGTGGTTGATTTTTTGTCTGCGCGGCAACAAGTGCGCGAGTATTGCGCAGTCTTGCGAGCTCTCCCACAATTAATGGATCATGCGGAGAAAGTTCACTCGCTTTATTGTAATGTTCAAGCGCAACATCAGCAGCCCCTGTGAGTGGAATTACGCTTTCATATACACGTCCACGCGTTCGCCAATTTTCAGCGTCAACCGCATTCAGATCTGTGGTACGCTCACCAAATCGAATAGCGCGCGCGAGTTCCGCTTGAATACGCACTTCCCTGTCTTGTTGACTAATCGATTGATCCTGCGCAATCTGTTGTAATTTTAATCGCTGCAACTCGGTAAGCGTCCTCCAATATCCGTCATCATCACTGTACATATTGGTAGCACGCTCAACTTCGCTGATGGCAGCATCCAATTTTTGATCATCATTGAAGAGTCTCACTCCCTCGGCATATGCAACGTCAGCAGCAAAACGGGTACTGCCCAAATACAGCCCAAATACACTTGTAATCACTGCAACAATCATCACGAGCGATGCCACGAAACCAGTTTGTGCGCTCGCAAATAAATCGATTGTGGTTGTTTTTCCTACTCCCACACGAGCACTTGCGGAGAAGAAAATCCCAAGCATCAAGAACATAAGTAGCGCGAGCGTCGAGTTGAATGCGTAGAAAAATGACATTGCGGCAAGGAAAACAAATCCAGACGCAGAGGCGAGTGCAGTAGCCGCTTCCCATGCATCCGCAGTACGATACGCAGCAGAAACCATGGTGCGAATGACCATCCATCCAAGCAACAACAGGAGTGCAACGATTGAGGCGGTTCCTAAAATACCAGTTTCAACCATCAGTGATGGAGTAAATCCTACGCCACTATTAAATCGCACTCGCCAAAATTGTGTCTGACTAATACCTTCGGGTCGGAATGATTCCCAGAGATACCCGAATGTGTTAGGGCCGGCTCCTACTATTGGACGATCAGCAATAACCTGCTTTCCAATTTCTAATGTTGATTGCCACGCAGGAGTTACCTCGGCAACACTCCCAAAACGAGCGGCGATTCCACTAAGCTGTGGATTGAGTAGCGCGAGGAGCACCGAGAGAATGATGAGAAAAAACGTCAGCGTAAACAGCACGGACTTGCGTTTGTTCGCTGAAAAGTAAAGTGCGAAGAACACCAGCGCAATCGCGGCAATAGCAATCCATACTACTTTGTAGTTCACCAAAAATGCTCCCACGAGACCCGAAACAAGCAGGAGTAGCGCTGCTTTCCACGCTCGAGATTCCGACGGCACACCAAGCATCGGGAATGTAAATGCAGCCATCAGTCCAAAAAATACGCCGAGCCCATTCCACGAACCGATCAGGTTAAACCCCCTGGATCCCATATACTCAATGTTCAGTACGCTCCTGATAAGGAACGCAACGAGTACGAGAACCGAAGCGAACATAAGTAGTACAACGCTCTTCATCACATCCTCTTTACGATGCAATACCGACGGGATGAGAAACGCGACAATTGCACCAGCAAGCAATGTCATCACGCTTCGTGGATCTCCAAGGCTCCCAATCAGTGAGGCATGCGACTGTATTCCAAGCACTGCAGACACCACTATGACTACGAGAAACGCGCCAAGTGCGAAGAGCGCCCAAGAACGATTGAGAGTAATTTTTCCTTCCTGAAGACCCGAGCCAATCCATGCAATCAGCGCGACGAGAGCAAGCACGGAAGTGAGAAACGCTTTATTTGCCTCCACTGGAAGTGTGGTAAGCGGCAAGTACCAAATCGGCAACAAAAAAATCAATGCATATAGTGCAAACCGCGCAATCTTCTGAAACACTCCTCCGGAATCTTCCGAAACAACTGGGATCTCTTCTCCGCCAGCTGGCGGATATACCTCGCTCACGCCGTATCCTGCGTATGTATTCATATTAGTGTTATTTGTGAATAATATCCTGAAAAACCGTTATTTGGCAATAGTTTTATCCCACACCACTTTGTCGATCGTACATATGTGTGTCCACTACGATGCCCGTAATATGCTGCCGGTAAGTCATATAATCGCGCACTCTTATCGACAAAGTGGTGTGGGATTTTACCCTTCCCCGCCCCGTGAGTAATGAGAGTATCCCACGGGGCTTGATATCGTGTGTTACTCATGGTGCTATTGGTTCAACTGGTACATCAGGGATTGGTGCGGGATCAGTAACGGGCGCTTCGGGTGGAGTGGTGTCAGTATTCACCGGAGGCTCCTCGATTGTCGTCGAAGGTTCTAGTGAACTTGATTCGACTGTCGGAGACTCCTCGGGACCTGGAGTAGGATCTGCAGTTGGCGCCGAGATTGGATCGCTTGCTGGCTCGGTGACAGGTGTATTTTCTGTCGCAGGCGGTGTAGGCACTTCTGTGCCTCCTCTTGCATCGCGCTGTCCTCCATTCCCACCGCCAGACGTTCGTCCATTTCCAGCATTTCCATCGGTACTTATTGAGGTACTCGTCGCTCCGTCTCCTGCGGTATCTACGACCCACCAGTCAAAGTTGAGGTCGTCTGGAGACGCAGATGAAATTGCGATGCGGAACATTCCTTCTGTGGTACCAGTCTCTGTTGGCCCCTGTTTTTCGGCAATATACCACGAGCGCCCGCCGAGATCGTTCGTGAACGTGACAAATATCTTTGAATTCGCCGAAATGTATTTTGAATAAATCGTGGTTGAGGTGTCCCCTCGCAGAATTCTTCCCGCACCAATCGTGTTTTCACTTGCGTCCGCGACGTTCAAAATGCTAAACCGCTTGGCGGTAATACGATCGGCATCAATGGTTTCGGCAACTATCTGCTTAGTCTTAAATCTTCCGTCAGCAGTAATAGACCAATCTCCCGTTGCAGAAACGATCCCCGCCACACCAAGAATCGATTGGCTATTCATATCGACGTCCGCGCGCGCAGTCATGCGTCCGTTTGTGTCCACCGTCCATCCACTCTCACCGGTAGCGATGTGAGAAACTCCTTCATCGAGATTCGCGTGACCCAAATTTACCAGCATTGCCACGGTTGAAGTTGCCGTGGCACCTGAAGACTCAAGCGCAATACCAATAACTTGGTCGCCTCGTTTTGCTTTTCTCGCATATCCAGCAATGTCCGATGGTGTAAGTGAGTCCCCGGGAGCTACGCTACCATCCGCATTTGAGATTTTTACGGGCACTTGTCCGGAGAGCGCAACGAGTACGTTATATTTTTCATAATTTACATCACAATCTTTATCGTTCACTTCACAGATCGGTCCATTTCCAATAAATCCGGGATTTGTGGAAACAACGCCAATTGCAACGCCAGAACCAGATACGGCCCGCACCACAGTTTTACGCTGCGAGGCATCAAGCATAACAACATCGCCGGATGTTGGTGTATTCGCAAATCCTTCAAACCGAAAATATTCCGCGAGGTCCGCGCCCGTAGTTGTATAGGCCACAGCACTTGCACCTCCTTGGATCTTTCCAGCAACGGTTCCATCAGCGGTTGAAAATCCGA
The DNA here is from genome assembly GCA_964360995.1 of uncultured Candidatus Saccharibacteria bacterium. Taxonomy (GTDB): domain Bacteria; phylum Patescibacteriota; class Minisyncoccia; order Ryanbacterales; family HO2-45-13; genus CAYHBS01. Next base: position 35,025 of record CAYHYZ010000001.1, on the reverse strand, counting down.
CAAAATAATTCCCGGTTGTTCTACTCGCGTTTGCCACACCTAAACTGATCAGTAGTCCATCTGCGTCAGTACCAGTATTTGTGTTATACACCCGAGCAGCGTATGAAGTAGAACTACTTGTTTGTACTTCTAATTTATAGAGAGGAGAAGTCATCCCCACTCCCACATTGCCTATGGTATTACCGAGTGCAATATATCCGTTAAGGGCAGTCGTGAATCCTCCAGTAGGATTTATTGTCACAGAACCACCATTAAAACCTGCGCCGGCTACGACAGTAACCGCGCCACCGGCAGCAAGTCCTGCCCCTCCTCCTCCGGTAATCACCACCGCACCTCCGACAGTATTACCACCATTCGCTGCGCCCGCAGTAAGGGAAAGACTCTGGCCTGCGCCACTTGCTGTCTTTTGTATGCTGATGGTTCGCGCAGCAGTGCTTCCAAATAAAATATTTCCATCAATGGTGAGTTTCTCACTAGGCGTAGAAGTTCCGATGCCAATATATCCTCTCCCGTCTACAATCAAGAATGGAGTGCTCGTTCCTTCATCCGAAACCACAAACATTGGACCAGTGGAAGTTGCTTCAACCGAAAGCGTGCCCCATGGAGTTGTCGAGCCTACACCCACACTTCCCGACCGATCAAGAACCAGCGAATATGGCGATGTTGTTCCAAAAGTTAAATCTCCCGCATTCTGAGTTGAACCAGCTAAATTAGATGAATGCGGCCATGAAATAATAGACCACAGATCTCCTCCCGCATCCTTGAAGGTGAGTTCTCCGAAATTAAGTGCCCCGTTATCATACTCGATATCAATACCTCCAGATAATCCGGTATCTACCTCAAGATCATTGGCAGGCCCACCAGTGCCTATCCCAACTTGGCCACTGGAATTCACCACAAACAAATCGGTAAGCCCAGAATTTTCAACTACTAATAGATCTAAATTTTGAACACTGTGACCTTGAACCAAAAATTGAATTTCATCGGCATCTCCATCAACTGCTAGTTTTGCGAAATTGGACGATCCACCAATAGTGACGTTGTTTGATGAAGTAACGAGATTTACGACACCACTTGTATCCTGCCAAATATTTGATCCGGCCGCAGAAATACACGTCCCACTTAATGCAAAACATCCGCCAGTTAAGTTCAGCCCGTTCGCGAATGTTGAAGAAGCGGTAGTTGAAGTTGCGACAAATGCACTTGCGGTACTCGTTCCTCCAAATACTCCCGATCCAGCAACAGAGAGTGGTAAGTACGGACTTGAAGTCCCGATACCAACATTGCCACTACTGTCTATTACGAAACGGTCAGTAGTGCCAAGTGTTCCTCCTGCAGAAATTTTGAATTTATCAAGGTCTCCATCGTGCACTCCAACACTAAACTGATCCACCCCACGAAGCGCGTATGTCGTTTGTACGCTTGCTTGTGCAAGTCCTGTATCTATGAGTATTTCGGTAACGTCAGCCGTAGTCGAATTAAACACGGTGAGTGTGCTATTTGTAGTAGTCGTACCTATGCTTACTCTGCCATTCCCTCCTATGTATAGGAATGGAGTGCTCGTTCCTTGATCCGAGACGACAAACATTGGCCCCGTTGATGTCGCCTCAACCGATAACGTTCCCCATGGCGTGGAAGATCCAACCCCTACACTCCCTGCTGCGGTGATGCGGAGTTTTTCGGTACGAGAACCATTCTGGGTTGTTTGAATCGCAATCTCCGCATCGACACTACTTGGTGTGTGATCTGTAAATATACTGTCAATGCGAGCTCCCCCCACAATTGCTGAATTCGTATCGAGCGTCTGAAATGCTAACCCTGCAAAGTTATTGTTGGTTGTGTTGGTATTAATAAGTCCGAGTGGAGTCTGTGAAATTCCTCCATATGCGGTTGCGTCTGACACTCCGATTACTGCACTATTTGTACTGCTAAGTTGAGATTCTGTTACATTGATTCCGGTCCTTCCTTGGCCGGTTACCATAAAAGATGGAGTGCTCGTTCCTTGATCCGAGACGACAAACACTGGAGTAGAGGATCCTTGCTCAACCGAGAACTGCGCCCATGGCGTGGAAGTACCGCTACCTACGTATCCTCTTCCATCCACAAGTAAGTGCGGCGTGCTCGTTCCCTGATCCGCGACCACAAACACTGGTCCGGTGGCGCCTTGTTCGACCGAAAGTTTGGCCCAGGGTGTTGTCGAACCTACTCCCACGGTTTCGTTTGCAGTAATAACGAGTCCGGTTGTACTTTGTGTGTCACCTACTACCAAGTTTGCATAATCAACGGTGGTATTTGTAACGTACGTATTAAGCCATGTCGCCGCATCCGAAGAATAGGTGATAAAACCATAATCATTATCCGCTGACTGCGCTCCAATAAAGTTTGAAGTACCTGGGCTGTTAAGAGTATTCATGATGAGCGCTCCGTTTGTGGTGAGATAGATATCTCCATATCCTGTGCCACTACTTTCCAGGCGAATTCCGCTTCCTTGTGTTGCTGCAGATTGCTTGAGATATTGGGACCCCACAATGCCTAGTTTCCCCGCGGGCGTCGTTGTCCCAATCCCCACATTCCCCCCATCCTTCACCACAAACACACTCACTCCACTGTCTTGGAGTTGGAGGATGTCTGAAGTACCCCGTTGATCAAAGAGTGCAGTGACTGCATCCGTTGAGGACGCAGAGAGCGTGGCGAGTGGTGAGGTGGTACCAAATCCGACACGATCATTTACTGCGTCCACTGCAAACACATTTTCTGAAGTAATGGTGCCTGTGGTGTCGTAGTATGCGAGTCGGTTTGCGGTTCCTGTTTTAACATAGTTGGTGGATCCTCCGGCAACACACCCTCCGTTGATTGCAAAGCACCCACCAGTGAGATTGAGGCCGTTGGCTGCGCTTGAGGTTGCGGTGGTGGAAGTAATGTTGAGCAAGTTGGTGTGTATGCCTCCGGCGAAGGTGGAGGTGGCAGAAGTGGTTGCAGTGAAGTAAGAAGCAACCGCTTGTCCTAACACTGAAAGGGGTGCATATGGGCTTGAGGTTCCAATACCGACATTCCCGCCTGTCGTAACAACGAAACGATCTCCGTCCGCCGCAGCTGCGGAGCTGAGCATAAGCCCTCCCACTACCTCGAGCGCGCTGTCAGGAGTAGCATCTCCAATACCAACGTTGTTGGTGCCATCATCAATGACAAACTCCGTGGAATTAATCGTGAAGTCTCCAGTCACTGCAAAGTTCGTGTTTACTCCAGTGAAATCAATGCCGGTGTCTGCGATCTGCAGACCACCATCGATACTAAGTGTGGCGGCGCTCGCGATGGTGAGTGTATTACTTCCGGTAAACGAATCATCCGCATCAGATCGCAAGAATTGCAGAGAGTCTAATGTGTCCAACGTGTTAGCATCTCCTCCATTGTTCGTCACACAGCTCCCACTGATTGCATAGCAGCCGGCGGTGAGATTGAGGCCGTTGGCTGCGCTTGA
>CAYHYZ010000001.1:0-31447 GCA_964360995.1 uncultured Candidatus Saccharibacteria bacterium | reverse complement strand
CGGCGAACGTGGAAGTGGCAGTCGTGGAAGTGGCGACAAATGCACTTGCGGTACTTGTTCCTCCAAACACTCCCGAACCCGCCACCGAGAGGGGAAGGTATGGGGAGGTGGTACCGATGCCCACGTTTCCTGCAGTAGTGACAATAAATCGATCACCATCGCTTGCTGCGGCAGAGCTGATCATCATGCCCCCGATTACCTCAAGATCACTGTCGGGAGTTGCGTCTCCAAGACCCACATTGTCAGTGGCGTCATCAAGGAAAAATTCGGTTGAATTAATTGAAAAGTCATTGGATATTGCAAAATTAGTGCTTGCGCCATTGAAGGTCACATTCGTGCTTCCAATTTCCAAAGCTCCTTCGACATCAAAGGTAGCACCGGACTGAATGGTCAGAGTGTTTCCTGATAGGAATGTATCATTTGCATTCTTTCTCAAAAATGCCGTCGAATCTAAACCATCAATTGTTGCCGCATCCTCGTCAAGACACGCCCCACCTACTGCAAAACATCCTCCCGCCAAGGTAATTCCATTCGCGAATGTAGAAGTTGCGGTTGTTGAAGTAATATTTAATGCGCTTGTTTGTATTCCCCCAGCAAAGGTTGATGTAGCTGTTGTTGTCCCCGTAAAATATGCCGCAACAACTTGTCCAACAACAGAGAGTGGTGCGTACGGGGAACTCGTGCCAATCCCTACGCGGCCATTCGCCACATCGATGGCAACAAAATCACCGGACGATACCGATCCTGCCGCACTATAGTATGCGACGCGGCCAGTAGTACCCGGATTAATTGATCCACTCCCCGAGCAAGCGCCATTCGCACTTGTGCAAACCTTCTGTCCTCCCTCAGCAAGAATGATTCCACCAACCTCAAATTTCCCCGCCAATGTGGATGTGCCCACACCGAGCACAGTCAGATCTGCGCCAATTGTCGATGTCCCAGACACATAACTATCTCCTCCAACAGAAAACTCCTGCGTGGGTGAAGAGGTGCCCACGCCCACATACCCACGAGCATCGACAAAAAAGAATGGGCTAGATGAGCCCATGTCCCCAATCACAAATGCCGGGCTAGAGCTGCCCGTCATCTCAATCGCGAGCAACGCGCCTCCCCATGGGCTCGTAGTCCCGATGCCAACGATATTACTGCCATCTGTAAGGCGCACAACGGCTCCATCGTCAGTCCATCCGGAATCTGCAGAGGTTGGGCACGCGTTGTTCGCGGTCGTGCAAATCGCACTGCCATTATAAGTAAATCGCTTCCCGCTTGCCGTAATGGTGGTTTGAGCTGCAGTCCCAATATTGACAGTTTTTCCATACGCTCCAAAATCTCCCCCCACTTCAAGTAATGTGTCGAACGTACCATATTTCCCCCAAAGCCCTCCGTTAAAAAAAGCGACTCCATTAAACGTGCTCTGACTAGAAACACCTAGGTTCGTAGTAGTTACTAAATCTGCGTCTACTCGCGGGGCGCGCACTGTCGAGCTTGCAATCAAATCCCCAGTAAACATTGTTTCGGCAGTCACCACGTGCGCACGAATCGCTCCGTCGGCAATCATATTTTTCACACGTGTCATACCGTTGACCGTAAGGTCTTTGGAAATGATTGCGCTGCCCAGCGCACGGAGAGTCCCGTGTACGCGCAGCTCACTCAGCAACTCCGTTGCGCCTGATACGATCAATGCGTCTCCCAAATACACGGGCCCATCAACTTCCAGATTTTGTCCTACGTGCACTTTTCCTTCTAAAAAAACGTCTTCGTGCGTGACATTTCCATTTTCAGTAACAAATGCGAGCGTAAAATCTTCAGATGAAAATCCATCAATATAATCTGCGTTTAAATTATCAACCTTTGTTATAGAATCAACGACGATTGGAGCAAGTCCATTTGTAATGTGTGATTTCAACTGTCCATCAGTTTCGATATGCCCCCGAATTGAAACCTCCCCGTTTTCACCGAGGAGGAGTACTTCATTTGCGTGAGTGCCTGCTCGATGACCCATCAGCGTATCCGCATCCCTCACTGCAGACCAGACATAAAACGCAGCATCATCAATTTGACTGAACACATCCCTCACTGGAAGAAACACGAATACTGCAATAAATAATATTGAGAACGTGCGCATTTTTCGGTCACGCGCAACTTGTTTCGACACACGCAAAACCCATTTTCGAAATCGATAGAAACTTCCAGTGTGAGAAAGAATCTGTATATCAAGAAACTTGATGAATCGCCCAATAAATTGATCAAACATCGCGTCACCTTTGTTCCGGAGCTCAGCCTCAGCGCGATTCGTAATTTCTGTATGCAATGAATTCTGAGCTGACGCATCAAATACAGTGGGCGTTGGTGTTGGGGGATGTTGATGTACCTCGGGTGCGCTCGTACGTATTGCTACTGGATCAATTATTTTAGTGGCGGTATACGCGACGAGTCTCTCATTCGACGCAGACGCTTGCGCAACCTGCTTTGCAAGATACGACTGTACATGTGCACTAGTACTCGTCCAATTGCGTCCATCTTTTTTTGCCTTCAGCTTCCCCTGACGTGCAAGCAAACTCAAATATTCGGCACTGTATGGTGTGCCTTCTGCAAGTTCGGAGAGTGACTTGTACTGATCAGGGTGCATGCGAAAAATCCTTGTCGTTATTGATCCGATACGATATCGGATGATATCTCAATTATAATTTTTATCTAACAAAATAGCGTTAGTAAATTATCAACAAAAATAATTCTCTTGTGGACAAGAAGTTTCTATATATATTTATCCACTCCACGTAGTTGGTGCTTTAGTGATTACTACGCAATAATAGAAGTTATAAATCCTTACTAAACGTATTTCATAAACATATATAAAATGGCTGATCAATATTACACTATCAAGGTTGCATCAGAGATGCTCGGTGTCACGCCTCTTACGCTTCGCAATTGGGATAAGGCGGGTAAACTCGTTGCATACCGGCATCCATTGAATAATTATCGAATGTATAAGAGAGGGCAGATCGATGAAATCGTAGATAAACTCGGAAGACGCCGTGACACAAAAAAGAAAATCCTCATTGAAGTGCTCGATGATCCTCCCGAAGTTGCTGAATCATAAAAAGAAAAACATCCACCAATTGGCGGATGTTTTTCTTTGTACATCTATAAGCCGGATTTTGTCCATCGCATTGCTGCGACTGAATGATCATCTATCTGGGATGAAGATTACTCTTCACCTCGAGCCTTCTCCAACTGCATGATTGCTCATTCAGCTGGCACGAAGTTGCACCGAGCAAGTGTTTTCCACCACTGCATGTCACCATGCAATGCTGTGAGCTCTTACCTCACTCTTTTCATCCTTACCTCCTTCAACATCTTCAGGAGTTACCTGAATTTGATGACGATCGGCGGTATAGTCTCTGTGGCACCTCCGATGCACTATTGAGATTCAACAATGAAATCGGAGTCCCGACTGTAACATCGGGATATCTCGTACCAAGCCGTACACTTTTACCACTACGCGATCCGCGAAATTATCATTGTTGAGTTTCACTCACACTATGTCGCGATAAAAGTGTGCGGCTCGGATGGGTGGCCGTTAGCCACTGCTACTTTCTCACAATTACTTGTGAGATGGTGTCCGGACTTTCCTCCCCTCACATGAGACAACACATCGTGTTGTATTCATCACACAACTGTACATACATCAGAGCTTGCTGTTTCTCTGTGATCCATTGCCTCATGTGAGGGGCGATCATTCAATGTACTCACCTCTTTATACCAGCAGCCCATGAAATGTCAATGACTAAAAAATTGCGGCGATGTATTATATCGCCGCTTTCCTGCCAGTAATTTTTCAACCCAACAGACGCACGTTACAAACTGCATATTCTTTTGCGTTCCGCTGTCCAAGCGATCGTAATGTCGCTTTGTATTCCTCTGTTCGTAACTCGTTCGCATCGATTTCAAATGTCCATGTGCCGCCTATCTCCAGCTCAATAGAATCGTTCGCGGAAATAGTTACTGCGGTGATCGTTGAGCGCATCCGACTAATGTCCGTAAAGTATACGTACCCACCGCGGGTTTCTTCTGCTTCGTATTCATATTCGACATACGTCAGCGCGATGACGCGCCCCACCCAGTCTGCCGCGCCCACTGCCGTATCAGGGGAATCGAAGTGATTGAAGAGGTTAGCCAATTTCTCTTGCATGTAGTTTGTGAGTACGCCACCTTCAAAGTAGAACGTCGCTACACTCATAAATGTACTCCTTTATGCAATGATCTGTGCGTGAGAGTATCATGTTGGATATCTGATGACAACCATAAAACACAAAACCTCGCAATGCGAGGTTTTGTGCCCTTATCTCATTTCGGATGTATGTATTGTACCGCATGTTACTCTCTATTCAATGGCAGAAAGGCGATTCATGTGGAAAATTATTTGCGCCTCCGAAGGAAGGCGGGGACCGCATCCCACTCTTCTTGCTCTTCCTCCCCTTCGCGTTTAAGCACAGGCTCCATGCGCGCTTGGCTTGCCTTTGAGCGCTCTGCTTTATCGGAAAATAAGTTCAAATTGTCTGCGTCTGACGACTTCCCCGTATGAGAAAACCCTGTTGCGATAACCGTGACCTTAATTTCCCCCTTCTTGAGGCGATCGGTCTGCATGGCTCCAAAGATGACACGGGCGTCCTTCGCGATTGGTTCGGTAATGACACGCGCTGCCTCGTTGATTTCCCACATGGTGAGATCAGGTCCTCCCGCAATAGAGAAAAGCACTCCTTTTGCGCCTTCAATAGACATATCGAGGAGTGGCGAATTGATGGCCGCCTCTGCTGCCTCCACCGCTCTGCGGTCTCCCGTGGCAGAACCAATACCCATGAGCGCAGATCCGGCATTGCGCATAATGGTACGCACGTCTGCAAAGTCCACGTTGATGATCCCAGGCATGGTGATGAGATCTGAAATACCCTCGACTGCTTGGCGCAGCACTTCGTCAGCCATTGCAAACGCCTTAAGAAATGGGGTTTGTTTTTCAATGATTTCAAATAATTTATCGTTTGGAATAACAATCATTGCGTCCACTGCGGTTGAGAGATTGCGAAGACCCTCTTCTGCCAGTCTCGTGCGTTCCATCCCTTCAAATTGAAATGGCTTGGTGACGACCGCAACAGAAAGTGCGCCTTGCTCGCGCGCGACACTCGCAACAATTGGTGCGGCTCCCGTTCCGGTTCCTCCGCCAAATCCACAGGCAACAAATACCATATCCGCCCCCTTAATCGCTTCGCTAATTTCTGATCGAGATTCCTCGGCCGCTTCACGTCCAAGTTCTGGGTTCATCCCTGATCCAAGTCCCTTCGTCACGCCCCGTCCGATGAAAATTTTCTTTGACGCAAGCGAGCCGTGAAGGTCCTGAGCATCCGTGTTGATTGCAATGAAATCAACTCCCCGCACTTTGGAGCGTATCATGTGATCTATCGTATTGCCGCCGGAACCCCCAACACCAACTACTTTGATGCGGGCAAATGATTCGATATCCGGCTTTATGCGTGGCATAGTACCCCCATGCTATCCGAAAGCAGGTGCACGGTCAATGAACGTGCTACGGGATCAATTGTTTGAGAAAACGCCGAATTTTTTGATACGCCGCGCTGCGAAGTACTGAGTCTCCCGCTCCTCCGTGCTCACGGATAAATCCTGCGTGACATACGCCCAGCACCGTGGCCCACTCTGGTCCATCGACAAGGTCTCGCTTTCCGCTAAATCCAGAAAGTGTGCCCATTTGTGAAGGAAGTTGTAATTCTTTCTTCGCGCTCTCCATGAGTCCCCCGAGTCGGGATCCCCCTCCGGTACACACAATACCTGCGGGCAACAGCCCTGCACGTGAAATCTTTTTTAAATGTTTATTCGTGAGCTCAAAAATATCCCCGAGCCGCGCATTTATGATGTCCTCAAGTTTGCGCTGGGAATAGACTTGCTCAATATTCTTATCAAATCCCGCAAGACGCACTTCCTTCTTTCCCCCTTCAGCAAGTGCGAATGCAGACCGCTTGAGGCGCTCCGCGGTACCTAAATCTACCTGAAACCCTAGTGCGACGTCTTGTGTAATATGTGCAGATCCGATAGGAATGACCTCAAATGAAAGGAGTTTATCCTCTTCCCATACACTCATACTGGTGGTTTCTGCTCCAAAGTCGCAGAGCATGACACCAATTTCTCGTTGCCTGCGCGAAAGTAATAAATCTGCGGCTGCAAGGTGGCTCACTAAAATATCATCTGCGTGCACTCGGGACTGATCGAGTGATTCGAGTATTGCTTTATAAAATGGGAAGAATGCGGATATAAAAAGAACGGAGGCTTCCAATTTCATCCCCTGCATGCCCTGTGGGTTCATAATTGGCTGATCTCCGTCTACCCGATATCCCAGTGGAAGCGTTTCAATAATTTGGCGATTTTGTAGGCGCGGGAGTGCTTCCTCTGCTGACTGTTGTGCGCGCTTTACATCTTCGGAACTGATTTCACCGTCCGCGCGCGTCGTTGCTACCAGCCCATTTGATTGATGCGTAGTGAGCCGCCAATCTCCAATGCCTACGTATGCATGCCGCACTTCTATACCAGTATTTTTATGGATATGATTCTTGGCGATCTCGATTGCCTCTGCTACTTCATCGATGCGATGTACCGCCCCCTTGCGCACACCATCGGTAGGAACACCAACTGCCGCGACAACATTGTATCCGCCGTTTGCGCCACGCTCAAGCAGCGCCATGCGAATTGTCTGAGAACCGATATCAAGGCCTGCGATCTGGCTTGCTTTCCCCATAGCTACCGACTGCGTTTAGGTTATTTCAATAGTTCCTTCACCACCGAAGTAATGCGATCTCCCGATGCCTGGTTTTTCAATGTAGCCATCACGGACTTCATGACCTTCCCAAAATCCTGCGCGCTGACTGCTCCGGTCTCTTGTATCGCCTGTATGACCGCCGCTCGTATGACTTCGTCACTCACTTCTGGAGGAAGATACACTGACAACATTTCAAGCTCCTCACGCTCCGAAACTGCGAGTTCCGGGCGCCCCGCACCCTCGTACTCCGTAATCGCATCTTTGCGCTTTTTTACCTCCTGCTTGAGCACTGCAAACATTTCATCCTCGGTGAGTCCTCCGTCGCGCTGTTTGAGTTCAATTTCCTTATTTTTCATTGAGGATATGAACAAACGAAGCGTTGTTGTTTTCGCTTCGTTTTTTTCAATCATCGATCGCTTGAGATCCGCGAGGATCGTCTCTTTGAGCGTCATGGCTATTCTATTTTACCAAGTTTTCTGAGAATGTCGTACTCACGCGCTTTGGCAATCCGGCGAAGGGCATCCTTGCGCTTCTTTGTGCGCGATGTTGGACGCTCCCGATACCGAAGTTCCCGCGCGGCCTGCAGCAATTTACTTTGCTGTATTTTCCGCGTAAAGCGGCGCGCGAGCGCATTCGTAGACTCTTTCTCTTTTCGTTTCACTTCTACCATATACGCAATTAATTATAATCCTTTTAAACGCATTTTTATTGTAGAAACAATCTTCGTAAACGGCACGGTCTCTTGTGCTCCAGTGTTCATGGCTCGAAGAATTGCCCGCTCCTCTACTGCCTCCTTCTGCCCAATGATGAGCGCATACGGAGTGCCCAATTTGTCCGCCATTTTGAGCTGCTGTCGAAGATCGTCCTTGGTGAGCATGTGTGAGAATGGAATCCCACTTTTTCGTAGCTCCTCCGAAATATTGAGTACTCGCTTTTTCGCAAGCGGTCCCAACTGAATAAGGAAAATTTTTGGGCTGATGTCCGGTCGCACCTTAAGTCCTCTCCGCATCAGTTCACCGACAATACGGTCAATACCGAGCGCACCACCAACAGATGGCGTAACCTTTCCATAGAGTGCGTGAGCCAACATATCGTACCGACCTCCTGCGGCAATTGCAATGGGGGTACTGGGCGCTTCGGGAGCGGCTTGTGCAGGAGCAACTTCTGGTTTGTCTGCCTCTACTTCGGCGGGAGTTCGTTCATCAACTACCTCCTCCGTCGCAATGGGTTCCTCGGCGACAACCACCTCAGCCGCTGGAGCGGCAACGCCTTCAACAAATATTTCAAATACGGTATCGGTGTAGTAGTCGAGACCACGCACCAAATAGGGATCCAAGCGATATGGAATCTTCATTTCATCAAGAAACTCTAGCACTTCTTGAAAATGCTTCTTCGCACGCTCAGATAAATAATCCACAATATGCGGAGCCTCCGAACGCAACTGGACACACCCTTTTTCTTTGCAATCAAGCACGCGCAGTGGATTGTCCTTCATGCGACGTTTGCAATCTTTACACAGCGAATTCTGTCGGCGCTTCAAAAAATTATTGAACTCTTTCATAAACGCTTGGCGAGATTCTTTCTCTCCAATACTATTCACATGCACAATCACATTACGAATGTGCATTGCTTCAAGTGAGGAAACTAAAATACGAATGACGAGCGCGTCATTCACTGGATCGGAATCCCCTATGATTTCAACCCCCGCTTGCAAAAATTCTCGCGTGCGCCCTGCCTGCGGTGACTCGTGTCGAAAACATGATCCCGAGTAAAAGAATTTCTGAGGTTTTGCGAGATTTTTATCCATTCCGTGCTGAAAATATGCGCGCATAATGGACGCGGTTATTTCTGGGCGCAACACCACGGCATCTCCACCTCGGGTACGAAATGAGTACATTTGTTTCTCCACTACTTCACTGGTCTCTCCGAGCGTCGCCTCAAAAAGTTCTCGTGGCTCCACATGTGGCGTGCGAATGGTTTGGAAACCGTAAAACTCCGCGACGCGCCTCGCCTCGCGAATTGCCTTGTCGTAATAGGGCACCATATCGGGAAGAATGTCGTGCATCCCCCGAATAGATTGTATTTCTTCTTTAGAATTTTTTTGTTTACTCATTGTAGTATGCCTGCGCGATCAAATGGGAACACTCGAATCCACACCTTCCCAACAATGTGATTTCTTGGAAGTACCCCCCATAATCGTGAATCAGAGCTTTGTGCGCGGTTATCTCCGAGCACAAAATATTCTTCTTCGTCCAACTTCATAATGGTGTCTTGTGCGGTGAGCGTTCCCTCTGGCAAATATGACTCCGCAATTTCCTTTCCATCGACAAATACTTTTCCTTGTCGAATAATCACCTCTTGCCCTGGAATTCCGATGATGCGCTTAATAAAAAACTGGCTGGGTTTCTTTGGAAACCGAAATACGATGACCTCAAACTGCCGCGGCTCGCTAAACGTGTACCCAATTTCATTTACAATCAAATACTCATTTTCATGGTACGTCGGATCCATGGATGGCCCCCTCACAATGAACGGCTGAACCACAAATGCACGAATAGGAAGGACAATCAGAAACGAAATGAACACGACCTTCAAAAAACTCCAAAGATCGGATTTCATGCCTGTTTCACCTTCAAATTCCTCAAGAGAACTCCCCACTTCAGTAGAGCCAGTCTCATTCGTCTCTTCCATGTGACACAATTATACCCCGTAATTCATTGCATTTCAAGCCATCGCACGAGGGGTTTATACTCTGGTATGATGGTGACATGCTGACATTTATTGGACTGGGAAACCCGGGCGAAGAATACGAGCGTACAAGACATAATATTGGGCGCATGATTCTTATTGCGCTCGCAAAAACTCATCACTTTCCTGATTTTGCAATCGATACAAAAGCGAAAGCACTGATCTCGATCGGGAAAATTGAGAAAACCAAGGTACGCTTGGTACTTCCGGAAACATTTATGAACAAATCTGGAGATTCTGTGCGCGCTCTTGCACTCAAGTCTGTCGATGCCGTACTCGTACATGACGACTCAGATATTCTCTTTGAAGGAACAAAGCTTTCTTTTGGGAAACGGTCTGCTGGACATCGTGGGGTAGAATCGGTTACGAAAGCATTAAAGACTATTGAATACTTGCGCCTGCGCATTGGCATTCAAAAAAAGAAGCGGGTACCTGCAGAGGAGCTTGTGCTGAAAAAATATACGCCAAAAGAAATGCTCGCGGTCAAAAAGATTGTCAAACATGCGGTTGGTGCGCTCACCTGTGTCGCCACAGACAGCCCGGAGCGCGCGATGAGTGAATATAATAGGTGATCCACGCACAAAAACACCCCCGCGGGGGTGTTTTTGTGTATTACCCACGCACCAGAATGCTCAGGGATCACTACATAAAAAACATAGCTAATCCATCCGCATTCGGTGCGGGATTTCGCGCTCTATAATCCCATTATCTACGCCCAAGCATAGGTTGGGGTGCGCGCTCATTTTCTCCCCTCTTTGATGAGCTCTGCAACGCCCGCGGGCACTTGCTCATAGTGCGAGAATTCCATAGTGTATGATCCGCGTCCTTGTGTCATAGAACGGAGGTGGGTGACATATCCGAACATTTCGGAAAGCGGCACCTTTGCCATGACCGAGCGCAACTGCATGCGGTCTTCCATACTTTCGATGCGCCCACGCTTTGAAGAGATGTCTCCGGTAATGTCTCCAAGAAATTCTTCTGGCACAATCACTTCGATTTTCATGATTGGCTCAAGGAGCGCCGGACCCGCGCGCTTTGCAGCTTCTTGGAATGCCATTGATCCCGCAATTTTGAACGCCGCTTCGGATGAGTCTACTTCGTGGTACGAACCGTCAAAGAGTTCGATTTCTACGTCGACAACAGGGAATGATGCAATTACTCCGCGATCTACCGCCTCACGAATACCTTTTTCTACGGGAGCAATATATTCTTGTGGAATTGATCCTCCTTTAATTGAATTGATGAAATTAAATCCTTGCCCGCGCTCGCGTGGACGAATTTTAATTTGTACGTCTCCGTACTGACCGCGTCCTCCGGACTGCTTAATATACTGCCCGCGCGCTTCCGCTTCTTTTGTAACTGTCTCTTTGTACGCTACTTGTGGGCGCCCCACATTCGCTTCAACCTTAAACTCACGCTTCATGCGATCTACAAGCACTTCAAGATGTAACTCACCCATGCCTGCAATAATCGTTTCCATGGTTTCCAAATCAGTGCTCACGCGAAATGTAGGATCTTCTTCAACAAGTCGGTGCAGTGCAACGCCCATTTTCTCTTGGTCTGCCTTTGTACGCGGCTCAATTTTCATTGATACCACCGGCTCTGGAAATGTAATTTTCTCAAGAATGATCGGATGATCGGGATCGCAAATAGTGTCCCCCGTGCACGTATTTTTCAGTCCCACAATTGCGCCGATTTCTCCCGCAAAAATTTCTTTCACTTCTTCACGGTGGTTCGCATGCATGCGAAGAATTCTCCCTACGCGCTCCTTATTGTCCTTTGTGGCATTGAGCACGTACGAACCAGACTCCAACATTCCGGAATACACGCGGAAATACGAGAGTTGTCCCACAAAAGGATCGGTCTGCAATTTAAATACGAGTGCGGCGAATGGAGCAGAATCGTCGGGAAGTCGTAACTCTTTTTCTTCGGTTCCCGGCAGTATCCCTTCGAGTGGAGGCACATCAAGTGGACTTGGTAGGTACGCAACGACACCATCGAGCATCATTTGTACGCCTTTATTTTTCAGTGCTGACCCACACAGAACTGGCACCAATTTCCCGGCGATACATGCTCTGCGTAGCGCTGCACGAATTTCATCTTCTGAAATTTCCTTTCCTTCTAAAAATTTCTGTGTAAGTACTTCATCAGTTTCTGCAACTTTTTCCTTTAGCTCATCATGGCGTAACTGTGATTCATCTTTGTAGTCCGCAGGGATTTCTTTTTCCACAACCTGCATTCCGTGATCCCCTTCAAAATAAACAGCTTTCATTTTGAGGAGATCAATCACGCCTTCAAAATTTCCTTCAAGTCCAATAGGGAATGAAACGGGAATAGCGCTTGTGGTAAGGCGGTTATGAATAGAGGCGAGGCTTTTCTCAAAACTCGCTCCGGTACGATCCAATTTGTTGATGAAACAAATGCGAGGTACGTGATATTTGTCCGCTTGTCGCCACACGGTTTCTGATTGTGGCTCTACCCCGGCAACTCCATCAAACACCACCACTCCTCCGTCGAGCACGCGCAGCGAGCGCTCTACTTCTACGGTAAAATCCACATGCCCCGGGGTATCAATAAGATTGATGCGATGCCCTTTCCAAAAACACGTCGTTGCAGCGGACGTAATTGTGATACCACGCTCCTGTTCTTGCTCCATCCAGTCCATGATGGCGGCTCCTTCGTGCACTTCTCCGATTTTATGAGATACTCCCGTATAAAAAAGCACGCGCTCTGACACCGTCGTCTTTCCCGCGTCGATGTGCGCAATAATTCCAATATCTCTTGTCTGCTCTAGTGTGTATTCACGCGCCATACTGCTTGGTGATGATTTACTGTGATTACGTATAAAAAGCGAAGCGTCGCCGTACGCCGAAGGTACGGGCGATTACCACGCGAAGTGTGCGAATGCTTTGTTTGCTTCTGCCATGCGGTGCACATTCTCGCGCTTCTTCATGGCTTCTCCTTCTTTCTTAAATGCGAGCAGAAGCTCGTCTGCGAGCTTGTCTGCCATTGGACGACCCTTCTTTCCACGCGCGGCATCAATGAGCCAGCGCATTGCAAGTGCGTTTTTGCGTCCTGCACGTACTTCAATTGGCACCTGATAGTTTGCGCCTCCTACACGACGACTCTTTACTTCCACCAATGGGGCAACATTTGACATGGCGGTATGAAAAATAGCGACGGGGTCAGCCTCTTTCTCTTTCTTAGAAATTTTAGTGAGCGCACCGTACATCACCGAGCGAGCGGCATTCTTCTTTCCGTCTTCCATAAGATTGTTGATGAACTTGGCCACCAACTCATCTTGATATTTTGGATCCTTTGCAAGGACTCGCTTTGTATTTCGCTTTCTACGCATAGCTGATTATTTTTTTGCCTTTGGACGCTTTGCTCCGTATTTCGAACGCGCCTGCTTGCGCCCCTCCACACCAGTTGCGTCGAGTACACCACGAACAATGTGATAGCGAACACCCGGAAGGTCCTTCACGCGGCCTCCACGAATCACTACTACCGAGTGTTCTTGTAATGTGTGCTTCTCTCCTCCGATATATGCCGTCACCTCCTGTCCATTCGTAAGGCGCACACGGGCCACTTTTCGGAGTGCCGAGTTTGGTTTCTTTGGAGTCATCGTTTTCACCTGCACACACACCCCTCGCTTATAGGGAGAAGGGTAGTAGACCGGGCGATTCAAAATATAATTGAACCCGTATCTGAGGGCGGGTGCTTTTGGCTTTTTGCTTACCTTTTTTCGAGGCTTGCGAATGAGTTGCTGCACAGTTGGCATGTGAGAAGAGATTACCAGACCGATTGAGGCGCGTCAAGGTGTTTAGATGGTGTTTATGCTTGCCGCCATTTTTAATTTCGAACGACACGAAGACAAGTTGCTTTTAAGGAAAAAATGTCTTTTGAGCAGTAAATTTTATATGGCTCACACTGACAGCTTTATGATGGTATCAATGAAAACCGCGCTATTCATATTAAATAGCGCGGCAACACATCATTTCTCACGGAGCTTCCTAAAGAGCATGACGCTGTAGCGCGATGACCAAGCTTGCCCGAGAGCGTGTATACCGATTCGTCTTCCTGGTTTGCAAGTGGTAAAAACAGATGGCACGCACCACACTCCGTCGTCTCGGCGAATCAGTGTGCCAAAACACATATTATATTTATTGGCACTTCTCTCAAATCTATGCACTCTGAGTGGTAGATCATATTTATCATGCCTGTGGTCTTCAAGGTTGTGCAACATACTGATGTCTGGGACGTAGTACGAACTGCTTTGCTCTCTCCCTACATGGGCCATTACCTCATAAATTGGCCGACCTTCAAACGAAGGAAGATTTAGAAATTCAAGATTTTCTTCGATCTGGTATTCCCTTGGCATATTTGCCATATCGGTATTCATGGTGAATTCACCTACACGTGATGAATCGATGTCTGCAGTAAGCTCTAGATAGTTTACTGATGCAGGATTGATCAACAGTGGATTTCTCTTGATATGCGGGGAGGGCATGTTAAATCCCCAGTTCCTGCAGAGTGTCCACACAACATAGTCATAATAGTCAAAATCAAAATTATCTAAAGAACTTATCATCATGGTCTCTCCCTAGAAGGCGTTCGGCGTAGCTTATTGATTGGTTTTTTCAAAGAATACACAACTCCCGTGTCTTGTCTGTTTATATCACAAAATTGTATATCTGGGAACATTCTATGCACCAAGGAACAGCCTTAGAATCCACGAAAGGAGCGGGTGGAGTAAATCCACCAAAAAGAACACAAATACCAACAACAAGATGAGTCCATACGTCTCCAGCGCGTCCATCACGTAGCGCAATCGGTACGGTAAGAGCGCAGCAAGCACCTTTGAGCCGTCCAGCGGCGGGATGGGCACAAGGTTAAAGATGGCGAGCCACACGTTTATCTGCACGACAAAACCCAAAATTCCCTTATATATCATCAAATAATCGCTCGTTGTGGGGACTATGCGATAGAGTGTCGCCACCGCAACCGCGAGCACAATATTGGTGAGTGGCCCGGCAACTGCCACCATCGCCGGCCCCCACTGCTGATTTTTGAGATTGTATGGGTTATATGGCACGGGCTTTGCATATCCAAATGCAAATCCGAAGGCAAAAAAGCTCACCAGCGGCAAAATCACCGATCCCCATGGATCAATATGCTTGAGGGGGTTAAGCGTCAGCCTGCCTTCATATTTTGCCGTTGGATCACCCAGCGACAGCGCAACCGCCCCGTGAGACACCTCATGCGCAATAACAGACATCAAGAATATTCCAGCGAGAAAGACTATCGAGAGTACATCTATCATTCACACATCATACCACGCACAAATATATATAAGGGAAGGATTGACCAAGCACCGAGCACCATTTCTGATAAGTGCAAGTAGTGCACAAAGAATACTTTATTTGCATTGATATACGTACGTTACCGAAACGCTGAGCAGAAATGGTGCTCGGTGCTTGGTTGACTTACACGGTAATATTCCGTAGAATGCGGTGCATGAGAATGTGTCCAATTTGCGAGAAGAAACCTATTATGGGAGGTAAGCGAAACAAACTTCGCGGTAAGTTTAATCCGACCAAATTGGTGATGAAGTACCCCAACTTACAATGGGCTCCTCTTCCTACGGGCGGACGAATCAAAATTTGTACTCGCTGCCTAAAGGCACACAAAAATCTCGAGGTGTCGGTGAAAAAATAACTATGCTCATTACACTCTCCCCCAAGCCGCAGGTTCGAGAACATCTCGTCCTGCCAATTTGTGATAAAGAAGTCATCGCATCAAATAGAGCGCTCTCCGAAAAAGAACGCTCACTTGTCGCTGCCATCATTGCCTCCGAAGAACTTTCCGGTGAATTTTCGCGCGTGCTCAGGGCAGACGCAAAAAGTAGGTCCTTGGTACTTATCGGAATGGGAAAGGCTACCGAGCTCAATGAAAAAAAACTTCGCCTATTTTTTAGGCGCGCGGTACGTGAACTCAAGTCATCTAAAATAAAGCGTGCCGACATCGCGCTCGCTCCTCTTTCGGGTACTACGGCGCCGATGCGTCTCGCGGAAATTGCCGCAACGGAACTCACCATTGCGGATTTTGTGTTTAATAAATATAAAGAAACTCCAAAGAAAGGTTGGCCAACGATTAGTGCGCTACGACTCGCAATTCCTCACAAGCCCACCGAAAAATCTCGCATCACCTCTGCCATTCGCGCGGGTATGATTATTGGCGCGGAAACAAATGCTGCACGAAATCTCGCAAATACACCGGGCGGCGATATGACACCAACAATGCTTGCGAGCGAAGCAATGAATACCGCCGCGCAAATTCCGGGACTCACCTGCAAAGTGCTAGGAGAGACAGATATTGAACTCCTCGGCATGGGTGCACTCTCAGGAGTTGCACGTGGCAGCACGGAGCCTCCACAATTTATTATTTTGGAATATCGCCCAGAAACGTATAGTGGCAAACCACTGGTACTTGTTGGCAAAGGCATCACGTTTGATACGGGAGGACTCAATCTCAAACCCAATTCTTCTATTCTCGACATGCACCTTGATATGTCGGGAGGCGCGGCAGTGATTCATGCGCTTGCGGCAATCGCAAAGTTAAAAATCCCACTCCACGTAGTGGGACTGGTACCGGCTGCAGAAAATATGCCATCTGGCTCAAGTTTCCGCCCGGGAGATATTTTGAAAGCAATGAACGGAAAAACAATTGAAGTGCTCAACACCGACGCGGAAGGAAGACTCGTGCTTGCAGACGCGCTTTCCTACGCAAAGAAATTCGATCCCCTCTTTGTTGTTGATATTGCAACGCTTACGGGAGCGGCAATGGTCGCACTTGGTACACGGATGTCTGCCCTTTTTACCGCGAAATCTGAAGATGAAGCGACACTGCGCCGTCTTGGGGAAGAATCGGGTGATTATCTGTGGCCACTCCCGCTTGCAGAAGAATATCTCGAGGATTTGCGTGGCACATTTGCGGACCTCGCAAACATTTGGAAAAACAATTATGGCGGGGCAATTGAAGGCGCCGTATTTCTCAAACAATTTGTAGACTACCCATGGGCACACATCGACATGGCCCCCACGATGACCGCCGTTGAATCTGACAAACTCGCAAAAGGCGCGAAGGGCACAGGCGTGCGCCTCTTCGTCGAACTCGCCCGGCATTTTGCAAGTAGAACCTAGTAAACAAGATCGTAATTGCAAGGAAGGGACACCCCTATAGTAGGCGAGACGAATAGTAGGTACACGACCTCATACAACGCAACTACAAGAAATATAGTCGTAAGTAGAATGAAATAGATGTTTCGGTATTTCTTTGGGAGTTTATAGTGAAGTGCGTACAAAATACTGGCTAACAGCGCGGTCCAAAAAAAGTAGCTTGTAGATGTACTAAATAAGTTGTCGAGCCACTCAATGCAGCTCCCGCTGGCCCACCACGCTATTGCCGCTGTTAAAACCCCGCTGACAATAAAATATACAATCATTTTTAACACTTTTGTGAAGCGCTTCATCCTCTCCATTGTAACAAAAAACCGCCAACGCGGTGTCGGCTGTTGTGAACTCGGCGAATAACTACGGCGTCGAACAATCCGTCTCTCCCCCGTCCTCTACTTCGGTAGATGTGAGCTGGTATGGGGTGGTTGTCCCACGGCCCGAATTATCCACACAAAATGCCAATTTGTTGTTGGTCATCAATGTAACTTGCGCCGCGTATACGGTCGTCGTGTCATGGCAGACAGGTTGTTTGGGAGTGCTTGAAATGATGTCTCCACCAATTTCCTTGTCTTCAAGCCCGGCACTAAATTTTGCGGTGGTTATTGCGCTGAAAACATCTTGATCATCGCATGCTCCCTCATACGAATTATTGTGTTCATCATAAAATAACTCCGCCTGAGCGCGAGCGCCCGATAGATTTGCCTTAATAGCCGCATCATTTGCTCTATAATTTGGCTGAGAAGACGAGGAGAGATAAATGACCCCTAAAATAAGAATCACTGGCAGAATCTGCAGGGCAAAAGCAATGCTCGCCTGCGCCCATGATGGTAAAAATGTTTCTCCCATCTGCACAATTTTTCCAGCAAGTTTGTATGCAAGAATTAAAAGAGCAAATCCTATTAAAATTGTTAGCGCCACCAGAGCACTCTCTGGCAATGGGGCAATATAATTTTCTATATATAAATAATTGTTTCCGGCATTGTAAACTTTATCCAAAATCACAACTTCAATAATCCATATGATCAATATGGTCACGAACTGTACGCCATTACTACTGAGCCGAAACCAATCTTTCATCCCCTCTATTATAACAAAAAACCGTCCGCGGATGGCGAACGGGTGTGGGCTAATCAATTGGCTCCATCAGTCAAAGTAGCCATTCAGCGATAATCTGTAGCATAGAATACAGCAAATACATACAGGCTGGGAACCAAAGCAGCACCAATAATGCCGTATTAACTTTGCGGGGTACATATCTCTGAAATACGGCAAATATGGTGATAGATATAATGTAACTAATGATTGCAACAATTGTTTCTACCGTGTACAGTATGAACTTCTCGGTTAATACCTCTTTTTTTGTCGGGATATAGTCTGGAGATCGCATTCCTAGATTTAAAAGAGAATCCATAAATGGAAAAACAATATGTGAAAGAAGAATCATCCATATATAAAAGGTTGCAAGTAATTTAGACGCCCAAAGAAAAATATTCTGCATCATTCCTTCCGCTCGTTGGAACATAAAACGAGCTGCTCGAAATGCGGTAAAAAATAATCCATATACTAAAATAATTAAACCAACCACTTTCACCACATCCGACAATACCGAAACCGAACTTTCAATATTTATGAAATTCTCTACAAATGATGCAAGACGATTTAATAAAAATATTTCTAAGAAAACAATAATAATAACGTAGACAAATACCGAGCCATTAATACTAAAACGAAGCCAATCTTTCATCCCCTCTATTGTAACAAAAAACCGCCAGCATTACGCTGGAGGTCTGTTGACTATCGCACCTCTTTTAGAATAATGTCGATTGTAGTGAACAGAGTAATCAACATATCCTCGAAGGCTGCAAATAGTTCGCCCACGAGCACCTTAAGGACTATGATCCCAATCGCGAGTCCAATCGCCGAGAGTATTTTCATACTCATGAAGTTCTTGAGAGAACTACCTGGCTTGACTACGCCAGACTGGGATAATATCCCCGCTTCTCTCGGATCTCGAGAGAATTCGACTGCTCCATCCCGCCGTTCCATCGACATCAGAGAGAAGCGGTAATGCAAGGTACTTCCTACTTTCTTCTTAGCATATTTTTTTACTTTTGTCAATGCTTTTGATGCACTTTTTGGCGCCTTTTTGGCGATATTTTATGCGCCCTATATTCTACCATTCGCCCGAATGGTTCCTATATGGGAAATGACTCGTGATACGCAATTGCCATTCTCTCAACTGTAGATCGCCGCACCGTCGCACATTCGTTTGTAGTTCGTTACCCACATAGGGGCGACAATAACGCAACATCGCCGATCTGAGGATCGGCGATAGTTGGCTTGGCTATTTTGCAGTTATATCATCTGGTAGATGGTTGCGGCGGCAACTGCAAAAAAAGCGAGTTTGAGTAGTAATGGCGCTGACTCACGTGACCGAGTTTTGAGAACGAAAGCCAGCCATGGATCGTGTATGTGCGGGACTCTCATGGGCGCCTCCTGTGCGTTCACTTTTATTGTCCTCCTACTAGGGAGAGTCTGCAATTATGGCTGGAGGATATCTTCGGTGCGCCCGTCGATAGAAATGACAACGGTGTTTGCGGTTGAGAACTGCTTGAGCGTTCGTTCAATTTGCGATCGAATCGCAGTAACACGGCATGAACCCCCTACCCCTTCCTGAAGCCTGTCCGAGAACTCCGCAGTGGCAACGCCATTGGTAATCGTAAGATTCTCCAACATAACGGATTGTGGAATGGTCGTTCCATAGCCGGCCGCATCTTCCGATGTGGTTGGCCCCCCGAGAAGCGCTTCAAGCGCTGCTCTCCCAACACCTTGGGTTTTTGGTACATACCGCGTAACTTCCGCAACTACACTGCAATCAAGAAATGGATCTCCCGCGGCAACTTTCTGGAAATACACCTTCACCGGGGTCATCCCTTCCGCGCTCGCAGCAACAATCTTCACCGGCATACGCATCGCGTCATCGTTCTCGGGAAGTCCAGACGGATTATCTTTTTGAAACACAAGTGTGCCCGTCGGTGTCGGCGTGCCGTACCATTCGAGCACCGCACGAAACGGCACAAATTCTTCTGTCATCCAATCATCAAGCGCCGTCGCAATGCCTGAAGCAATACGCTGTCCGTTGGCGTCTTCCAAATATACCGGAAACGACGCCTCAAAATACCAGAGGCGCGCCTGTCCGTAGATGACTACCGGGCTCGCAATTGCCTCACCGGGACGGGGACTCACCACTTGAATGAATTCAGATTTTTCGATGACGTTTCCAATATCTTCAACAAACATTCGCCCATCGGGAGTTCGGCATTGTCTGGGGTAACTCTCTGCTACCGGATATCCCGCCGCAACGCACGAATCAAAGTCCGTGACCACCGGCTTTTCCTTTTGATATTTCATCACAGCAAAAGCTGCTCCGAGAGTGAGGAGAATAACAACGCCGATTCCAATGAGTTTTTTCATATATGTATCAAAGCAGAGTTTTGCACGCGCAACAAACTACGCCTATATGTTATATGACGGCACTATATGATATTTGTTGCGTGGGAAACACTATAAGCACTGCGTGCAAGCCTCGACAAAACCAGTGGAGCAAACCCCAATAAAAGCGGTGGGGTAATAAAAACAGCGCTCGTCGGCGCTGTTTTTGAGTACCCACAAAGTATAGCATACTTCGTTCCCCTGTCCAATGGCCTTCAAGGCGAGATGTGGAAAAGAAAACCCCGCGCTTGCATGCAAGCGCGGGGTCATGTTGTCTACTCACCCTCCTCCCAACGTTCCATCATTTAGTTTGGTTCTACGATACTGCCGGCGCGCCACTGATTCATTCCCCCGGTTGATCGAAATTGCCCTCCTCCGACAACCGTATCAGCTCCTGCTGCATGATTTGCATTTCCTCCACTAACGACTGTAAAAAAACCTTCGGCTATGTTGGATGATCCTCCACTAACACTAGTGTAAGATCCGCTTGCAGTGTTATCCCATCCACCACAAATGGTTGCGTTTTGATTTGTTACTGTATTTGAACCTCCCCCAAGCGAGGCCGCAAAATCCCCCGACACAAAATTATGGGATCCTGAAACATTCGCTGAGGTATTACCGGAAACCTCATTCCATTGCCCCCCAACTATACTATTATTTCCAGAACAGGTATTACCGTAACCTGAAATCAAACATCCTGAACTTTCCCATTTATGTGAAGGTCCTATGACGACGTTGTGTGAACCAGTTTTATCGGTACGCACACAACTGTTCACCATGCAATCAGAATCCTGACTACAGCTTGTAGGCCCTATCAGCGAACATGACCCGGAAACGCAAGCGTTGAGTGTGCAATCGCTATCTGTGTCGCATGCTTCTTCCCCAGTTAGCAGGCAACCGCCTTCATCATATCCGATTATCAGATTACCCGTACCATTAACTGGCGCATTCGATAAACCGGCACCATTAACAACTTGTACATTAACTCCGGTGAAGCGCACCGTTGTTCCAGCGTCTTCGAGTGAGACTACCTGATCTAACAGAGAAGTTTGATTTAACGTAACCTCACTGTCTTGCGAGCGACATGCTTGTCGACGAAATTCCGATCCAATCAAGTAGAGTCCACCATTTGGCTTGACGCACGCGGAAAGTTCTTCTGCGTGCGCATTGGGAACCACCATCAGTAGCATAACAATTGCTGATATAAGGTACTTCATTACCTAGATCCTCCTTTAAAGAAAGTCTGTTTACTTCTTACTGGGTTTCCGTTTGCTTGTCAATTTAAACCCCCATTCGCAAGGATGCGAATGGGGGTTGTTTTTCACCCTCCTCCGAACGTTCCATCATCGATGGTTACGGTGATTGCGTCGGTGTACGGACTTTTTGGTCCATCTCCGTCTGGATCGAAAGAAACGCGAATTGTTGTCGTTCCCACTTGGAACCCTCCGTAGGTCATCTGCCCACTGTCCGGGTAAAACTGGACGATGTTCGCGTCATCCGCGCTCCACGATGTGTTCGGATGCAATGACACATCATCATCGAGTACCCCGCCTCCATCCGCATCGGCAAATGCGTAGATGAAACGCTGCGTATAGATGAGGCCTCCGTCTTCTTCGGGATAGATGCGCACACCAGCGAGTGATCCATCAGGAATCGTGGTCGTAGTTACCGGAAGCGTAGTCGTTGGATCGAGCTCCGTCGTCGTGGTCACCACAAGCGTTGTGCTCGTGGTCGACGTGGTGGTTGTCGCCGGCTTGGTGAGCTTGCTGTATAGCAGGAAATTGATCATCTCCTCCCAATACACATCGAACAACTGCTGATGAGCGGTGGCTTTCTCCTCATACGGCTTCTTCCGAGAAGTCACCGTGTCTACGAGCGTACACTGGTCGTTCAACGAAACATCTGTGGCACGGCACGTGCTTTCTTTGATGACCCGATCATCTCCTACTTCGAGCCTTCGTTTTTTGATCGGCTTACCGTCCGGCCACAACAAGCGACTGCACGCTTGATTATTCTGTTCCAATGCGATGGAGTGTGTCGTCATTCGTTTGGCGCTGCCGAAAATATGAGATCGCATGGGCGTATTCCATGGCTCCTCGGTAGCATCCAGATCCAATAGCAAATCATTCATTTCGCACAATCTATCCGGACTAATTCTCGGACCACTGAGAGAGCCTTCATGCGCGAATGAATAGATGGGCAATAACTCCCTCAAAGATTCTACGGGTCTGGGAAACTTCGAACAGCCCTGTCGAATAAATTGGACTGCGCGCTCTGTAGAGCATCCACATCCTTCCATAATATGGCTTAAAAATACCGTTCCAGCGATTTCTGCGAATACACCGGCACTTGAAATTTTCCCGCCATTCCAGCCGTAATATGCGTCGCCCAGGCCCCAGTGTGGCGTGCCAAAGAACAATACCTTTCCTATCCGCTGATCGCCCACTTTCGCAAGGAGTGTGCGCGCAACAATCCCACCATAACTGTGCGCAACAATGTGTATTCTCTGATTGCGAGAAATCAAATCGTTGTAGACCGGAAGAATGTATTGCTCAACTATCGCCTCAGCGCCGAGCCTCCAATCGTACGGAGGAGCAGCTACCTCCCAGAAGTTCAAGCGTAATTTTCTGAGCGGAAGTCGATACGTGTTGAATACAGGCTCAATAGTAAGTACGTCTGGGACATCAATCGGAAATTGGAGTACTTTGTTCGTATATACCTCAAATCGCTTAATGGCACTTTGATCGTTACAAAATATCTCTGGGCCAAGCGACCCCTGGTGACCGTGTAAAAACAAAACCGTATCGGTGCGATACCTTCCGGGTTTTTCGGTTTGAGCAATCGCCGTCACGCTCACTAGACACAGCGCGAGCACGCCAATAACAAACAGGCTGATTTTGTGCATTTCTGCACCTCCTTTTCAAACAACTAGCGAGACTCTATCTATATTCAATTGTACTCTCGGCAAATAACTGCCCAGTGGACAATTATTCCACCTTCGGAATCTGAGGTTTTTTGATGACCTGTACTACCCGGCCTGCAACGACATAACTCTGCATATCGTCTTGGTGAATATAAATCGGCGCATACGGTGTGGTGGACTCCGAAATGAGCATAATTTGTTCGTGCTTGGGATCTTTATAAAATCGCTTGATGTTTGCCACCTCATCAATCACCGACACCACATAGTCCCCGTTATTGGGATTTTTTACTGTTGCGTCCACTACCACATAATCTCCATCTTCAATACGCTCCCCGTTTACATTTGCACGGTTCATGGATGACCCTACCGCTTTAATAATAAACACTTCATTCTTTTTCATGAGAATGCGCGAGGAAATACGTAGGTACCCTTCAATATTTTGATCAGCAAACAGTTCCGCAGGCCCGCAGTTTGCAGATCCCACAATCGGAACCGCAATCAGCCCGTCATCACCTTTACTCCAATGTTTGGTGCGAGAAATTTTTGATTTCTCCTTCCCCACACGCACGAGCCCTTTTTTTGCGAGCTGATCCAAATGATGCTTTACGCGCTGTGGATGAGAAATACCAACTAGTTCCCCAATTTCACGCAGGGAAAGTCCAGATAAATTCACTTTGGATGACACCTCCAAAATACGCTCCTGTATCTCGTGCATAGAGATATTATAGAAACGTCAACTTATTTCGTCAAATCCTTGACGGTGGATAATGAATACTGTGAAAAAAGAACCTGATATCATTTGGATACCAGGTCCCATCTCGCGGCCTTAATCATAAACCGTACGAGATCATGCATGACGTCGATATGCAAATCAAGCAGCGATTGCGGCAAATGCACATCCTCGCCTTTCCGGGTAAACACCGCGAGCGATGTGATATAAAACCGCAGTACGCACTTTTGCTTTGTCTCTCCTCCTTTTGCAACGTTGTTCACTTCGACGGCGCACGCACGATGCACACGAAAGAGATACAGTGGAACGAGGTCTGCTTCCTCTTCCCCGCAGATCTCACATATGTCCATAAAGTCCTCCTGTACGATGTATAACAGGAGTTATATACAAATGCTAGTATTTTGTCGGACCGCCCTCAAGGCGGGTAAACCGGGAATTGCCCCACTTCTGGGATTGCGACTGGCAAACCAAATCACAGATTTGGGCCAGTTGGGAAAACCCAGTCTACACCCTTTGTCGGGATAGGCGGAATCGAACCGCCACTACATGCACCCCATGCACGCGGGCTACCACTACCCCATATCCCGAAATTGCGGAAAACGTTGAACCTCCATATAATACTACCCTATGTCGTTTATTCAATCGCCACTCTTTATCGCGGATCTCGAGTTCACAGGACTGGACCCAACCATCCACGAAATTATTGAGATTGGTGTGGTAAAAGTTGACCAGGAAAAAATGACCGTTGTCGGAGAGCTCGAAATGCGCATCGCTCCGCAGCATATCGAAACTGCTGATCCGGAAGGTATAAAGCGTGCCGGATACGATGAAACGCTGTGGCAAGGCGCCATGCCACTGGACGAAGCGCTCAACAAACTCACCACGTTTGTGGGCACCGGCACGAGTCAACCGGCAAAGTTTGCGGGATGGACACAAATTCTTGATTGGACATATCTTGCAATGGCGTACCGCAAATATGGAAAAATATTCCCCTTTGATTACATCACCTACGACATTTCAACGCTCGCACAAGAATATCTAAAAAACGAATCGAATATTCCAAAATTTTCACTCTCAAACACTTCCATTTATTTAGGAATTGAACCGGAGCCGATACCCCACCGTGCGGTAAATGGAGCAAGACAAGCATTCCTAGTGCTCAAGAAACTACGCGAACTTGGCGCATAACTTCAGGCACGCACATCCATAACATAACGACGATGGGAAACTTCAGTCTACTGCAAACGGATGCGCGGCCGCGCATCCGTTTGCAGTAGAAGCAATATAGATTGACGATAATACGAAAACAGCCCGTACGGGCTGTTTTCGTATTATCGAGTTTTAGCAGAACTGGCTCGTTCGACTGTGCTCAGAGCGAATTCTTAACAGAATTCGCACACATTATCTTTCTTCTCGGTGTGCTCACCCTTTGATGGGTCTCCACAACAGTCCTTGCAGCAGAAGGTTGAACCGCCGAGCACAAAGTTTCCTTCGCTCTTCTTTTTTACTTTTCCGCACTTTGCACATTTGAACGTCTCATCTGAAGTAGATGTATCTTTCTTTGAAAACATTCCAAAAAGTCCCATATTCGTGTGTTAAGAGTAATGTCACGCCGATGCTACTAGTGTATCACAAAATAATTCCCCTGTGGCCTGCCACTTCGTGGCGACCTGTCACTTCGCGACGAAAGTCGCAGGTGAAGCCACGGGTGGACGACGATAAACCGAGCACCATGCGCCCATCTGAAGATGCCCCGACGAGTATTATATATTGTAACTTACACAGCCACTTTTGTTCTGCGCGCCGTAGATGGTGCTCGGTAAAATACCCATTTTGCGACCTCTATCATTGCAACCTGCAAAAGTCCAAGGCCAAACACGCCGAGCAGCGCAAGGGGGTGGAGTGCCTCGGTGCCAAGCATGAGCTGGAGTGGCGGGGCATAAATGGCAAGCCCCATCACGGCAAGACCAAAACCACTCGCAAAAAGGAGATACTTGTTGTCGAACAAATTAATTCGCCAAATTGGTTCATCAAGCGCCTTGATAGAAAACACGTAGATCAGTGAGTTTGTCGCAAGCATCGCAAAGATAATTGTTTGTATATACTCAATTCCCCACGCCTGCGTTTCATGAAAGTACAGATAGAAAAACACGCCAAGCAGCAAGAAGTCCGCGATAATTCCTACTGCAAAAATAATTGCCATACTAACTTTATCAAGAATCGGTTCATTTCGTTTGAATGGTTTACGCTTCATGACATTGCGCTGACCTGGCTCAAACGCAAGTGCGAAATTAGGAAATCCATCTTCTACCAAATTTGCCCACAATATCATTGCTGCAGTCATTGGTAGTGGCGTATCAAATATGAGAGAGGCGAGCACTAAAATAATTTCGGTAAATGAGTTCCCAAGCAGAAACACCACGACTTTCCGAATGTTGTCGAATGCAATACGCCCTTGTCTGATAGCTTCGGTAATTGTTGTAAAGCTGTTATCGAGAAGTACCAAATCTGCCGCTTCTTTAGATACGTCAGATCCAGACTCAAGTGCAACGCCTAAATCAGCAGCTTTCAACCCCGGCGCGTCATTGACCCCGTCTCCGGTCATCGCAACAACTTCTCCACTCTGGCGAAGTAGCGTCACCACACGCATTTTGTGTTCTGGACTGACGCGCGAAAGAATTTCCACTGTCGCAAGGCGTGTTTGCAGATCATGATCACTCATTGCGTCCATATCAGAACCGAGTAGCACTGCCGCATCGTCCGATGAAAATCCCAACTCTTTACCAATAGAAACCGCAGTCAGCTTATGATCCCCCGTTGCCATAATGATGCGAATGCCCGCTTCACGAGTGACGCGCACTGCGTCTCGCACATCTTCGCGAATGGGATCACGCAGAAGCGCAATACCGAGAAATACCAGCTCTGATACCTGCGCTTGGATGTCGTTGGTTGCGGTACACGTTGGCACCGTATGTTTTGGAATCAACTTCATTGCGGACGCAATAATACGGAATCCTTTCGCGGCTTCTGCCTCAACTGAATCAAGAATATGTTTCTGTTCAGATGGACTAAGCGTCGAGCGTGACAGCAACGCCTCTGGAGCACCGGACACAAAAAGCACTCCCTCACTTGCGGGTGTAACTCGCAAAGACACAATGTATTTTTCTTTCGCATCAAATGGAAGCAACGCACACGATTGATATGCAGACTCAATATTTTTCACATTTGCTCCACTCGCAATTGCGTATTGTAATTTTGCGCGGTCCGTTTCTTCTCCGCGCACCGTCTTCCCATCGCCTTCGACAATCGCTTCGTTGGCACATACGAGTGATGCAATCATCCGCTCTTGATTGCTCACGTGCATGAGTGTTTCGAGCGTCATCTCCCCTTTTGTGAGCGTGCCGGTTTTGTCACACACAATGACCGATGCAGACCCGAGCGTTTCTGCGCCAATCAATTTTTTTACCAAACCTTTTTTACTCAAAATCCGTTGGGCTGATACCGCGAGCACTACTGAAAGCGCCGCTGGAAGCCCTTCAGGAATCGCCGCAACAATAACTGCAACCGTGGTGGTGAATAACGCAATGAATGATATTTCTCCCTTTCCGGCATCAATAATGCCCACGTAAAAAATAAGAGCGGCCGCGACAAGCACAAACCATGTAATGATTTTACTTAACTTCGCAAGACGCTCCTGGAGTGGTGTTGATTCTTCACCTACGCCCGCTGTGAGTTCCGCAATGTGTCCAAGCTCTGTCTTGCTTCCTATCGCGACTATCACTGCCTTTGCTTCTCCCGTATCTATAATACTGCCCATGTGAACCATATTTTTGCGATCCCCCACCATCAACGTTCCTGAAAGTGTCAGCGGATGTTTTTCTACCGCGCGAGACTCTCCAGTGAGTAGCGACTCGTTTACCGAAAAATCTCTTGCCTCCAAAATGCGCGCGTCTGCGGGAACGCGCATACCACTGCGCAGGAGCAATATATCCCCGGGCACTAACTCTTCGGCATCAATTTCGGCTGGATTGCCGTTTCGGATTACGCGCGCATGACTACTCACGAGCTGTTGGAGTTTTTGAAATATTTGGCTCGACTTATATTCCTGCCAAAATCCAATTGCGACGTTCAGTGCAACCGCAAGCATAATCACACTAAAATCAATGAGTGGACTCTCCTCTCCTGGTACGCGCTCACCATAAAAATACAGCCACAGAGTAAGTCCTGCGGCAATGAGCAACATCGCAATGAGCGGATTAATAAACTGCCGAAAAACCAGTTGCCACCACACCAACTGTTTACCATGCGGTAATGCGTTTCGCCCGTGTTCACGCGCACGCACAACGATGTCCGTATTTGAAAGACCCCGAGCCGTGTCCACCGCGAGTTCTCGGAGCACCTCTTCACCCGATTTTGCGTACCATTCCATTGTTATGAAAGATCCTTGTGCGTTTTATACATAAAGGCCGCATCTTTATCGAAGCGCTCCAGAATTTCGCACATGTCTTCAAATATTGCTTTTGAGGTAATTTCTTTTTTCTTAAGAAGTCGTTCCCCAAGCGCCGCGACAACAGCTCCGCACGTATCTTCTGCGTCTTCCTTTGATTTATGCGTGTTCAGTACAGATGCATAGCAAGAGCCATACACTTTTCGTTCATCATATGCCTCCTTGTGTCCTTCGCGTTTTACAATTAAAGTCATAAAATCATTAAAACATTAAATCAAATAATGCTCATGAAAACCTGAACACATTGAATCAACCGCTCGACGCCGACGAGTAATATTGTATTTAATTTTATGCTTTGATGCTTTCATGTTCTTGTGATTTTATGACTTACCCGAAATTAATGATGCCATTTGCGATAAATATAAGCAGCCATCCCAGCACCACTAGGAGAATACCAATCATCAGGCGCATGGCGCCACGGCTTTCTTGCTTCCACGCTTTTACTTTTTGAAGCTCCACACCAGACACCACCAACCCAAGAATAATAATGAGCGGCGAGACAAATATTAAATTGTAAATCACGAGCATACCAAATGCAGTTCCATCCCACTGCTGTGATAACAGAGTGATAATCGCGAGGTACGGAGCTCCGGTACATGGAAGCTCTACCGCAGACACAAAGATACCGAGAAAAAAAACGCCCATAGATGACGTTGCAACGTTGGTGGCCATCGAAGTCAGTTTTTTCGAAATAGCAATGGGAATGTGAAGTGACCACCCTTGTCCGTACCAAAAATAATCTTTCATCTCGAGAATTCCGGCAAATATAATGAGGGCGGCAACCGAAAGTGAGAGATATTCGGTCACGTAGAGTGGAATTGCACCGAGGAAATACAAAAGCCCAAGGCCTCCCAGGAGATACGCAAGAAATACACCAAAGATATATAGGAATCCGAGCCAGATGAGTCGGCGCGTAGACTGCCCTGCCACGAGCACTGCCGAAATCATCAAAATCATCACGCCAATCGCGCACGGATTAATCGCGTCAATTGCTGCGGTAGTGATAACGGTAATTAATGTTGGAAGTTGCGTTGTAATCATAGATGTTTCATTCCTTGATGAACCCTGAGCTTGCTTGCGGTGAGTTTGTCGAACCCGCCGAAGGGTGTGGTGACCATAAATACTACAACTATTCGGTGGGAATATCAGTAAAAGTGCTCATTATGCTGTTTGCAAGATAGTGGTGTTCTTCCAGGCCATACAAATGAAAAACATGGTATTGGGTAATCAGATTTTTTTCAAAATCCGGCCCAACTGATGACCCGCTCAAATATTCAATAATCGCCCCGTTTGATTCAGAATGTTCATCTATAGTGGGACTAAAAGGATCTTCTTTCGCGCGAGCTGATAACTCATTTCTGATTTCTGATAATGATTGGGCATTAGCAGCGGTGACGCCGCCCCAGAGCGTCCGTTCTGAAGAGCGGACTTCTGAGCCGACCATGTCTTGAGAGGGCACAAACGTCGAATCATTAAAACGCAAGCCTTCACCTTCATTAAAAACATGTAGAGTTAAGTCGCTTGGATATATAAAAAGGTAGCCAAACTTATCGTTCCGATACGTTTTCCAATCGCTTGTGTCGATTGCTCCCTGCTCTCCGCTAGCTGGCGAAACTCCTGCTTGTTCCTTCGCTGGCACTTCAATCTTCAACTCTCCTTTGTTCACCGCGATTTGGTGGAAATTACAGAGACGATCAGTATATGTGCGTTCTGGACCGAACTCAAATATTATACAATCCCCCGGCGGCACCAACTCATGTGGAGATGGCGTGTAATGCGCGTAATCTGCGAGCTTTATTTGCGTTGCGGTGTGGGTTGCCTCATCTACCTTATACAAGAAGGCTTGCCACATGCCTTTTTCGCCGTTTGGACATGTGTCTCCATTGTAATGTGTCACAAATCCACTCCCTGTTGGCACGCGAAACACATCATTTGTCAGCAACCCTCCTTGCACTTCAAAAAATCGATCGAGTGCAACCTCCTCGAGATCCAGCACTACCCCTTCGACGTGATAGCGCTTATCCGCATGTTGATGGAGCACGGGCGTTCCAGTTTTATTGGAAAGAAATCCTGTTGGCGTTGGTGGAGATAATTCCTCTCCACACGCCATAATTTCAAAATCTGCGTGCCAGTGCACGGGACCATTTGCGAGCGAATTGAGATTTAAATATACCGTTGATCCAATGAAATACACTGTTGGCCCCACGATGGCAGTGATCATGAGTGCAAACAATAATTTTTTGAGCTCGTCGCTCGCATTTTTTGCAAGAATCGCGATGAGCAACAACAGCACACTGGTGCCACCTGCCCACAACGCAACGAGAATTGACCGATCGCGCACGACATCTGCAAGCGGAGCAACGCCCCCGTCTGGATGCGCGAACACTGCGCTCGCAGACGCAAGCAGTATGAATGAAAGTAAAAAAAGCCGCATGGCGCGCATATTAAAACACCGTGAGCTCCCCTATGTAATAGGCGTAAAACAGTAGCAGCATCCAACCGGTCCATTGAGAAATTGAATCCTCTCGATCGATGACATAGTAAAGCAATGCCGCAGCAAGTAGCATCGGAATACCCACCGACACCATATGCCCCGCAACTATCGGAGCTCCCACAAGTCCCGCAATACCCATCACGCCCGTGGCATTAATAATGTTGGAACCCAAAATATTGCCAATGGCGATTTCTGATTTCCCACGTGCGACGGCAGATACACCCACCACAAGCTCGGGAAGTGACGTACCAAATGCAAGCGCGGTGGCTCCGAGAATATCGCGTCCTGTGTGCAGTAATATGGACAACTCTCCGAGCGATTGAATGGTAAGCCACGCCCCTGCATAAATAAACACCGGCGGAATACATAGTTTCCAAATCATTCCGGAACTAAAGTGGTGCGATTGCCCATTCGGGATCATTTTTCCAAACCCCGCACGACGCTCCAGCGAAATCGCATAAAACAGATACACAAGAAATGAGCTGAGAAATAACC